>DASPJQ010000681.1:0-1000 GCA_035628535.1 Flavobacteriales bacterium
GCTTTATTTCGAGTTATAAAAAAGTGGGAGGTATAGCGATGGCCAAAGAAATAAAAGAAATTGGTGATAATGAACGGGCTGAATACACAGGTGATGTGCATATAACAGGTGACATCGGTAAAAACGCTTCGGTGATTGTTAAAGATGGCAGTTTAACTGTTGAAGGAGAGGTTAAAGAAAAAGCTGAAGTTAGATTGGTTAGTACAGTTAATTCTAATTATACAATAGTCAATGCCGTGAATTGCGTTTTTAATACGCCTGTTAGTACCGGCAAAAACTTAAAAGTCACAGGGAATGTGGCTGATCAGGTAAAATTCGCTACTCAGAGCGCTGCCTTTAGCATAGCGGGCAACGTTGGCAACAATTGCTCTTTTAAAACCCATAACGGAGATATTATTGTAGGTGGCAATGTAGGCGTAAACACACAATTAAGTACTCATAATGGCAATATTGAAACCGCAAATTTGGGTGTTAACACTACCTTGACCACTTATAATGGTGATATTAGGACGGAAGTGGTAGCGCAAGGCGCTAAAGCTACTTCGTATAACGGGGATGTACGAGTAGCCCAGGCACATCCTTCTGCCGAATTGAAAAGTCACATGGGTAATGTGTATGAAAATGGCGTGAAACGTAAACACAAAACAACACCTCAATACGCTAATGCCTCAAGTATCTCGTACGATTTTGTTTCAAGTATGGCAATTGGTAGTGGCAGTAAAACCTTTGTCAACGGAGTAGATGTTACTGATCAATTTAACGGTATGGGGCCTAACGCCAGGCCCCATACCGAACATCCTTCCTTTCGTTATACCAAAAAGACTTGAAAATTTTTAGGGCAGTTGATTGGTATTAATGGCTCCTTTGTATGAGGTATAAGGAGCCATTAATTTTTACACTATAAAACGCCTAGCAATTCCAGGCGACGCTTTTACTTATCAGTAAGCAAGTATAAGAATGGGCTTAAGCCTGGGCTTTTGGGCGCGCACCCCATACATAA
>DASPJQ010000682.1:0-4767 GCA_035628535.1 Flavobacteriales bacterium
ATAAACCCGTAAAAAAACCAGGCATATATAAATTGGAACCTGTGCAGCTTTTTTAAGGGCGCATGAGGCGAAAAACGCAGGATACCAACGGGTGCAATGTCTTCATCGTGGTCGTGTATATTGGTAAAGGTATGGTGAAGGTCGTTATGCTGGAGCTGCCAGTTGAGTTTATGGCCGCCAATAAGGTTGAGGCTCCACGAAAGAAAACTGTTGACACGCCTGTTTTTGGAATAACTGCCGTGGTTGGCATCATGCATTATGGACAAGCCAATACTGGCCATACCAAACCCCATGATGATTCCTATAAGAACAATACCTGCAAGGGAATGAATGAATCCTGCCAGTAAAAAAACATACGGTACAAAGTACAGTGACAACAACAAGACAGTTTTTATCACCATTTTCCAATTACCGTTTTTTGACAGCTTATGTGATTTAAAATACTCGTCAACACGCATTTTGGCGGTTTTAAAGAATAAGCGTTGTGAGGTATTGAAACGGATGGACTGATTTGTTGCCATGGGCCTGATAAAATTTGTTTTACAATGCGTCAAAAAAAATAAAACAAATCTGATCAAGTGTTGAAAAAACTGTTCCCCAATTTTTGATGATCAAATATACGGAACAAAACCGGTTAACGGTTGGCAAAGATGTTTTAATATTAACATATATTCTGGTAAAAACCACGAAAAGGCTTCACAATCGGATAAACTGTGGTTATTATGGGACTAAAGCCGAAAGGAAACGAATTTCGAACAGATTGATATTCAACTGTGGGATTTTACGTGCGTTTGTCATGCCTTTTTCTTTCGCATACGGTCCATTTCACGCTTATCATCTTTTAATTTCAGGTCCTCCCGTTTATCATATTGCTTTTTGCCAACGGCTGTTGCAATTTTTATTTTGAACAGCCCTTTTTCATTCAGGAATAACTCCAGCGGCACAAGTGTAAAACCTTTTGTTTTTATAGCTTTTTCAATTTTACCAATTTCCTGTGCATTGAGCAATAATTTACGGTCCCGAACGGGAACATGGTTGTTATAGCTGCCGGCTGCAAATTCATTAATATTGGCATTGCGCAAATACACTTCGTTGTTGTGCAAAACGCAATAGGCTTCGGCAATGCTGCCTTTACCGGCACGCAGGGACTTGACCTCGGTGCCTGTTAACACAAGCCCGGCCAGGTACGTGTCCTTGATGGCGTAATTGAACCAGGCCTTTTTATTGGTTATTTTTATGTCTTTCTGCACGCAGCAAAGGTAAAATAAAAACGAACATCGGTTTTGGCACTATATTTGGCGTGATACAATAAAATTAACATGATGAAAACAACAGCATTCGTAAACAGTTTTTTCAAGCTCGCAATGGGCATTTCGGCCATAGTGGTTTCAGTGGCCTTGTTTAATTTAAGCACAAAAACAGCCAGTGCAGCTTCTGAAACAGGAACATTGTTGGACACCAGGGAAGCACTTGGTGACGATTCCTTTGTTGGAATTGGTATGCAGGACGATAAAGCCTATTTTTTACAGGTAAGCAATGGAAGGGCCGAACTGCGGTACATTAACAGGGCCTTTGGAAGCAGCTATTAAACTCAGGCGGGTTTTTTCATACGCTCCAGAAATTCCTGCTTTTTCCTGCGCGAAATTTCAAAGGTTTGTCCGCCATTCAGCGTAATAATGCACGGCTCGCCTTTTGAATAGGAATTTATGCTGTTAATGTTTACAAGACAGCCTTTATTGACCCGTAAAAACTCGGTATACGGCTCAAGCATTTCGGCATATTCGCCCAGGTTTTTTGAGGAATTGTATTTTTCCTTTCGGGTAGTGAAAATGTTGGTGTAATTGCGTTCAGCCTCAAAATAGGCTATCTCACCCAGTGAAAGCAGTTTTACCGAATCACCGTAATGCACCGTTAGTCTTTTTTCCAACCCTTTCGATTCAAGGTTGTGGGTAAGGTTTTCCAGTTGCTGGTTGCGCAATTCCTTGCGGGCCTTTTTATCAAGCACTTTTTTAACGGCTGTTTTCAGGTCGTTCACTTCAACAGGTTTCATCAGGTAGTCAAGCGCGCTGAATTTAATGGCCTCAATGGCATATTGGTCATAACTGGTTACAAAAATCACGTCAAACGGAATTTCTATGAACTTTCTAAGCAACGAAAAACCATCTCCACCCGGCATTTGTATGTCAAGGAAAATAAGTTCGGGTTTTAATTCATTTATTTTTTTATATGCCTGGTCAACATTGGATGCTTCGCCAAGTATGTTTACTTCGGGGCAAAAACTGGCCAGGAGTTTTCCGAGAACGCTGCGGCTGTCGGCTTCATCGTCAATCAAAATTGCTTTAATTTCCATAATTCAGGTATAGGCTGGTATCACAATTTGCACCCGCGTGCCATTGGCATTGCCGTTTAAGTCATACAGGTCGGTAATGGATACAGCGGTTTCTTTTGTGCCGGTCAATTTAAACATTTCAAGCCGTTTTTGGGTAAATAACATACCAACAGAGGTGTGCTCATGTTTGGGTTTGCGCAATTTTGCAGCTGCCTCACGCCCAATACCATTGTCTTCAATGGTGATTTTAGCGGTCTCATTTTCATATAGTATATTTACCCACAGTTTACCCCTGCGTTTACCATCAAGGTTCATAATACCGTGCCATATGGCGTTTTCAACAAAGGGCTGAATAAGCATAACAGGTATCACAATTTCATCAACAGGCAGGTTTTTATCGAATGAAACCGCATACTCAAACCGGTTTTTGAACCTGCGTTGTTCCAGGTCAATGTACAATTCGAGCAGCTCAAGTTCTTTTTTAAGTGAAATGGTAGGGTGTTCTGAATTGGCCAATACCTGCCGTATTAATTTGCTGAACCGTGCAAGATAATCGTATGCATATTGCGTTTCATTGCTCAGAATATAATGCTGTATGCTGTTGAGCGAATTAAAAATGAAGTGCGGGTTCATTTGCGAGCGTATGGCCTTTTGTTCGAGTTCCGCTTTTTGAAGCGTAATTTCAATTTCCTGGCGCCTGCGCTTATTTTTTGCAACAATGTAAGCAAGTGCGAAAGCCATGAGTAAAACAAGAATGGCCGAAACGGCAACAATCATCCACGTTTTGCGGGTTTGCGCAAGCATATCGGCCTCGGCTTTTTCGGCTTTGATGATAGCCAACTGCCGGCTGCTTTTTTCGCTTTCATATTTAAGCCGTAAGCGGTTTACCTCGGCCCAAGTTTTTTCGCCAAACAATGAATCTTTTTTAGGGGCGTATACTTCATAATAGGCCAGGGCCTCATCGGCATGCCCGGCTTCCACATGTGTATCAGCAATGTTTTTAAGTGCAATAACTTCCTCTTCCTTTGCGCCAATTTTTTTAGCAATACCCAATGCTTCATTGCCTTTTGAAAGGGCCTCTTCGTAATTTTGTTTTTTGCGGTAGCAGGCGGCCAGGTTATTCAAACTGGCTGCATAACTCCGCAGGTTGTCAATTTCTTTTGACATACCAAGAGCCTTATGATGGGCCTTAATAGCTTCATTGTATTTTCCGGTATTGAAATAAATTAGCCCAACATTGTTCCACCGGTCAATAAGGCCCGGCTTATCATTTACAGCATTGCCAATTTCAATGGCCTCGTTGAACAGTTCAAGCGCCTTGGTGTATTTTTTCTGACGCAGGTAAACCGTGCCTACATTTGAAAGCGCACCACCCAGCAATTTTTTTTCGCCCTGTTGCCTGAACACGGTAAGGCCTTTTTCAAAATAACTCATGGCGCTGGCGTAATCGGTCATTTTTAAATACAATTGCCCGATGTTCTGGTAGCAGGTGGTAATAAGCAGTTTTTTGTTCATGCTTTCAGCCAGCTTCAAGGCATTAAAGTGCTGTTCAAGGGCTGTTGAATATTCGCCTTTTGATTCGTATACAACGCCTTTTTGCACCATGGCCGTGAAGTAATTTTGGCGGTCACCCGTTTCTTTTGCAAGCGTAATTGACTTGTTAAAATGTTCAAGGGCCAGGTTGTATTCGGCCAGGTTAATGTAGCATTGGCCAATGGTAATATGGCTTACAACAAGGCCTTTTTTATAACCGAGTTTTTCGGCAAGAGCCAACGCGTATTTGGCATATTCAAGGGCCTTTTGCGGGTTTGATTTGCTCAGGGTGGCGCCCAGTGTTTTTAAAGCCGTTACCTCGGCCGTATCGTGCCGCTGGGTGTCAATTATTTTTTGAAGACTGTCAATTTTGTAATCCTGTGAATAGGACACCTGTTTAAGCAACGCGCTTAAGATAAAGACTGGTAAAAGGCGATATAGGAAGGTGTTTTTAATGATTTGCAGATCGTACAAATTTAAATGTTTTCTTTAAAAGAAGGGCGTAAAAAAAGCCTCTGTAAAAAGAGGCTTTTTCTCGTTTGTATTGTTTATTATTGTTTAAGGAATGTGCGGCTTGCCGTTTTGCCATTGTGAACAATGCGTATAAAATATACTCCATTGGTAAAAGTGGTCAGGTTAATTGTTTCTTTTGCCAGGGAAATGCGTCCAAGTTCTTTTGTGAGGAGTATTTGCCCGGTTGCGTCAATAAGCTGAAGGCTGGTGCTCTCAGGTGCGGCAAGCGATAAATCAACCGTAATGTTTTCATTGGCCGGATTGGGATAAATAGTGGTGAGCAAACCGTTTTCCAGCTCAACAACACCTACGTTACCTTCATTGGTTGAATCGGTAATGGTTATGTTGGCATACAATGTATTTGTGCCGCATGATCCGTTGGCAGTCAGTTC
>DASPJQ010000683.1:0-2861 GCA_035628535.1 Flavobacteriales bacterium
ACAACCGCGGCTCAATTTTAGGAACTGTGGGAACCGGTAACATATCAGGACGTACTTCTACCGTATCAATTACAATTTCACTCAGGTTTATATCGCCCAGGTTAAGCGAACCTGAAAAAATTTCAATGTCCTGTTTGGGATAGGAGGGGTGTTGTAACGAAACTGTTGTGCCACGGCATGAAATCTCAAGTTTAAAAATACCTGCCGTATCGGTATGCGTTCGTTTATTGCTGGTTTTATCAAGAACCAGCACGCCTTCTACCGCATTTTTTTGGTTGTCAAGAATACGGCCTGTAACAATACACTGTGCACTGGCCAAACCGGCATGAAGGACAAACCAAAAAAGCAGGAATCGTAACATGTAAGGCCGGTAAAAGTAAAACTAATTGCAGTTTAAGGTATAAATACCGGTGAAAAACGCAGGAAAACGTTAATTATTTTTTTTGTTTTTAAATCCGCCAGATTTCCAGGTTTTGATGAAGTTTTTCCAGGCTTGTGGCGACAACAGGTTAAGCGTAGGAATTTGCCCCTGCCTGTAAAGCCTGCTGTATTCGTTACTCATTTGAGCGTCATAGCAACTAAGTGCATCGCCAAAATCGGCATTGCCTGCCTTTAACTCAGCCAGGGTCATATTTTCATTATAACGGTCATAGGCGGTTCTGGGCAATTCCAGTTCCATAAAAGCCTTGGCAAATTCTTCACGGCTGGGCCAGGGGCGTACAATTATGGTATCAAGGTAATGCACGTCAGGCTGCAACAATTGCACAATTGTATACCTGTTTTGCGAAAGGGTATCAGGAACGAAATAGATCATTTTTTTATAGCCATAAGAAGAAAACATGATGGTATCGCCCACGCGTACAACCATGCTGAAAAAACCTGTATGGTCGGCCAATGTTACACGTTTAATGCTTTTGTCATATACGCTGGCATATGAAACCGGCTCCAACGTATCGGCCGAAAGAATTACACCAGAGAACTGGATTAGTTTTCGCTCAGTTTGTGAATAGGATACCAGGGCCATAAAAAGCAGAAAAAAGGTAAAGGCCGTTTTTTTCATTTGCGCTGGTATATTGGATAAATTTAGGAATAATAACGGGTTTAAGCCTTAGTTATTTGATAAAAAACTCTAATAATTGCCTATTTTCAAGATAACCAGTTAGCTGATCGCCAATTTTAACAGGGCCAACACCTGCAGGAGTACCCGTGAACAACAGGTCGCCCTGTTTTAATGTAATAAATGTTGAAACATGCGCAATAAGTTGGTTGACCTTAAAAATCATGTGCGTGGAATTGCCTTGCTGCACAATTGTGTCATTGATTTTTAAATGAAAATTGATGTTTTGTATATCACTGAATTCACTAACAGGAATGAATTCGGCTGAAACTACTGCAGCGTTGTCAAAACTTTTGGCAATTTCCCATGGCAGCCCTTTTTTTTTGGCTTCGTCCTGCAAATCGCGTGCGGTAAAATCAATCCCCAACCCGATTTCACTGTAATAGTTGCCGGCAAATTTTTCGTCAATGCGTTTGCCATGCTTGCTTATTTTTACAACAAGTTCAATCTCATGGTGCAGGTCGTTGGTAAAATCGGGATAATAAAACTCCTGGCCTTTTCCAAACAAAGCCGTATCAGGTTTTAAAAAGAAAACGGGTTTGTCAGGCAGGGCACTTCCCATTTCTTTTGCATGCTCTGCATAATTGCGGCCAATGCAAATTATTTTCATTTTACAGGGTATTGAAGGTTAATTTATTTGATGCAAGTTTTTCCATAAACACACGTGAACTCAATACTTCGATTTCCGAAAAATAAAAATCGTTTTTATCATCCGTTACAATGCAGGCGCACTGGCTGTTCACTGCCGAATAGTATTGCAACCCGTCTTCAAAATCATTTATTTTTTTATTCGTTCTAACCGCATTGACTGTGTGTTCGTCAATCATTGTGATTTTTAGTTTTTCAAGCAACAAATCAATTTTCTGTCCTGCCGTCTTTTTTCCGCTTTTCTTTTGTGCAAAATAATAAGCTATTGCAAGGCAAAGCGGTGAAGTATACAAACCAAATGAAGGTTCATCAGCCAGGCTCAAAATGCGTGCTGTATAGGTAAAGTTCGGGTATTCTTTGTTCAGTACTGAAACCAGAATATTGGCATCCAGAAAAATTTTCATTTACCTGTTTTTTTCCTGCTGCGGTATTCAGATTTTAAATCGGTTGATTTTTTTTTACGGGTATACTCCAATGGGCCTTCAGCTACCTGCATGACCCAATCAGAAACCGGGAAATCCTCAATGCTTGCGTATTGGTTTGATGTTATTTTATCCAAAACCATTTCCATAAGGCGCGAAAGACTCATGTTATGCTTTTCAGCATATTTTTTAGCCCTTTCAATTACTTGTTTATCAAATGATAATGTTACTTTTGCATCCATTGCATGCATTTTATACGACAAAAATATAAAAACTATACGTATAAATCCCGGCCTGTTGAAAACTTTACACCGAGCGTTTATCCTGTTGCATTTTTTGATAAATGCGTGTAACTACTTTTTTGGTGTACAAAGGAAATTCACCGTTCATGATCCAGCTGTAGTACCCGGGTTCGGCTGTAAAAATATCGCAAACGCGTTTGCCTTTATGCTTACCAAAATTAAAGATCTCTTCGCGTTTTTCATTGTAAACAATACGGTAGGCAAAATCCGCTGCCGGATTTTTGCCTTGCGAAAATTCACTTAAAACGGCCACGCTCCCATGCAGTTCGTCATACTTCTCAATTTGCGCCTCCAGTATTTCATAGGTAGCAGTAATATCGGCTGCCGCACTGTGCGCATTATCCAGCGTCTTTTGGCAATAAAATTTATAAG
>DASPJQ010000684.1:0-8801 GCA_035628535.1 Flavobacteriales bacterium
AACCATCATCGTTACCGTGGGCACCAACAACCAGATCATCGTTGCCATCATTGTTCAAATCTCCAATGGCGGCAACATCAATTCCAAAAAAATCGCTGTTGGCAAGCGATCCTGTAAAGTTTCCTGAACCACTGTTGAATTTTACAAAACCGTCAACCAGGGTTCCTTCCCAATAATCAAATTTCAGTGAGTCCATTGTCATAGTGTAAAAGGAGCCCTGCTGATTAGCGCCTCCATTATGAAAATTGGCTCCTACAACATACGTCTTATTATTGGTGTTGCCTAAATCAATGGGTGCTAAACTCGCGCCAAAATGCGGGCCCGTTGCAGGCCCGGCATAATTCCAGCCGTATTCAAATGCGGTGAGCTTCATTTGCAGTACATTTTGCGAGGAATCCATCACCATAAAGTAAAATCCGCCAAGCGAAGTCTGGAATGTCCTGATGCCCGCAATAAGGTCAACCACTCCGTCCTCATTTATATCGGTTACGTTTACCGATTCACCAAAAGAAACAGGATTTATATTCGGAAAGTAATAATTTGACATAAGAGGATAACTGATTTTTTTCTTGCTGGTGGCAATACCGGAAGTATCAAGATACATGACATAAAATGCACCGGCAGCAGAATAACTGTCATCGTCACCAGAAGCACCCACAACAAGATCAAGCTTGCCATCATAATTTAAATCACCCGGCCCTGCCACGCATGTTCCAAAAAGATCATTCGCATCCAATGTAAAGGAAGGGCAATTTACGCCTTCCCTGATGCGCTTATATGCTTTTACCGTACCGTCTGTTTTCATCCGTAAAATCCAAACGCTGCCCTCAGTGCTGTTATAGCCCGCAGCTCCAACGGCAATATCGTTGGTGCCATCGCCATTGATATCACCTAAATTAGCCAATGCACAACCAAAAACAGAACCGGCCCCCAGACTATCTGCAGGTATTCCACTTTCTCCCCTGGTAATTTCTTTTCTTCCTACAATTCCACCTGAAGAATTAAGGAATAAAATAAACACTGAACCAACATCTGAATAGGGTGTCCCGGAAATTGTTGTATCGGTGTTGCTGGCCCCAACAGCAATATCTTCATTGCCATCACCATTCAAATCACCGATTCCAACCACGCTTGAGCCAAAATGGTCGCTGTTATCCAAAGGCTGAAACCCGCTTGTGCCCTCAGTAATTTTTACCGGGGCGGGACTTGATTTTACGGTGCCGTTTGTGTTCATGAAACATATATATAGAGCACCGGCATCGGTACCTCCCGCGTTATCAAAGTTGGCCCCGACAGCCACATCATTTATACCGTCATTATTTATATCTCCAATGGCCGCTATACTGCGACCAAAATTGTCACCGCTTGAAAGAGAAGGCCCCCCGTTGGATGAAGATGCAACACACACATGTGATTTTACATGTGGTATCTCTACCGGATTTTGCGCATTTACATTAAACCCTGCAATAATAAACCAGAAATACTTCAAATTTTTTTTAATTGTCTTTTTCATCGTTAGCTATTTATTATTGTAAAAAAACAAATATGCGAGTTTAAAAATGTCAATCCCCATGCCCCGGCCAACCTTCAAACCATCAGCCCCGAATACACCTCCATCTTGCTCAATCCTTCCTATCATTTCATTTGCTGCATTCAGGATTTCATTTTCTGTATTAATGGAAAAAATACGATAGCCGTTTGACGCAATCAATTGTTTGGTAACGTGGTTATATGTAGCCAGCGTTTCACCAGCAGGATCAAGAATTGTGTATGGCGCCACAAAATTTATCAGAACCGTTGCATCCAACGTATCAAGAATTCTATTGGCCTCAACACTTCCGGGCACATCAAATATCCCGTTTTCGCTTACCTGCATATGAGATTCAGCCGACTTAATGCATCCGTTTGGCGCTTCAAATGCCACTGTGTCGCCAATTGAATTGGTAATAAAACTAACCTGTGCATATATATGCACTGAGTAAAGCCAAAACACTGGCAGAATCAGTAACAATCTTTTTTTCATACGTATGGTTTGAACTTAATACACATCAAACCTAAATCAATTTTCGGATCAAAAAATGTCCGAAGTATCAATTGCGCAAAAAACGCTATCGGATTTTTGATATTGTTTTGAAAATCAAATTTTGGTTTTCAATCAAACGCGTGTTAAAAACGAAATAAATAATTCTCGTTCAATTTTTTTTTTGATGAAAAATATACGTATATATACGTACAATTTTTTCATTGTGATTTTTATTGATTTTTATTTTTTCATAAAGAAAAATCATTACAAAAAAAGGCGGAAACACTTGCAGCGCAAGCAATTCAACGCGTTTTGAAGGTCATAAAAAATAAAAACAAAAAAAAAGAACATGCAAAATCAGAAACCGGGAACCGGAAATTGACTGATTTTGTCACATCGCACAAATGACATACTTTTATTCAGGGCTTACTTATTTTAATTTATGAATTTTCAAATCCGCAAACACCGCAAGCGGAACATTATGGCCGTTTGCAAAAGATTTTTGATTTGCGCAACGTGCATACCATTGCACCTTGCACTAACTGCACAGGATTTTGCTGTGCCTAAAAACCGGATACCCGTAAAGTATTCCGACTTTATGGCGTATGTCCTGACCTATGAAGGCAAAGTAAAAACCAGTTCGCTGCAGAATGAATGTACGTATTATTGGATAAAAGCAAAACAGATCCATTCGAGTAAAGGAGGATATGAAGGCGATTTATTGCACGGAGAATACACGGCTTTATACAGAAATGATGCCTTAAAAGAAAAAGGCACCTATAATAAAGGGCTAAAAGTGGGGGAATGGAAAGAATGGCACCTCAATGGCGAACTTAAATTGATCAGTCATTATAAAAAGGGTTTTGCCAGGGGAACGTTTATATATTATAATGAATCGGGTAAAATCGTTCGCAGGGAATACTATAAAAGCGGGAAATTACACGGAAGACAGCATGTATATAATGATACGGCAGAAACCGTGCTCCGGTATAAACGCGGGAAATTAATTACACCTAAAAACGAAAGACTGAGGCCTGAAAGACCGCCACGCGAAAAAACAAAACACAGGAAAAAAAACACTTCAAATGTAACCTCCGATGAAAAAAACAATGATGCGGCTAAAGAGGAAGAAAAATCTTCACACGGTAAGAGTAAGCTGAAAAGTAAAGATGAACCAAAAGCCGCTAACGGAAAAGAAACAAAAGAGCCGGCCACAGACAAAGAAACGAAAGATAAGAACGCTAAAGGAAAAAAGGATCGTCACGCACCAACAAATACAAAGGAAGGTAATAATTAGTACCGGACACATGAAACTTAAGCTCAACTATAAAATTCGTGGTTCAATCATGGGACTGGTGCTTACCGTTACCATGCTAGTAACTGTTTTGAGTGCGTTTTTCATTCTCCGGGCAAACATGGACACACAGGCCTGGTTGTTGTATGACAATAAAGACCGCTTGCTGAACAATGCCAATTCGGGTTTGGAATTGCTGCTATCAGGAAATAACCTTGTTGAACCAGGCTCATCCACAACACTTGACTTATTTGAAGAAGGAAACGATTCGGTATGCCTGGAACGGAAACCGTGGGGTGCTTTTGAAATTGTGATCAGCAAGGCTTTTATGGGTAAACACAGCATTTCCAAGAAAGCCATGTTGGGCGCAAAACCACAGGACACACTTCCGCTAACATTGTATGTGTGTGATCTGCAAAAGCCCCTTTCGGTTTGCGGCAATACCCGGCTCGTGGGTAAATGTTATGTTTCGCAGGCTGGGTTCAAGCGCGCTTACATTGAAGGTCAGAATTATTCGGGCAATAAATACGTGTACGGAACACAATTGGCCAGCAAACGCGATTTACCTGAGCTGAACAAATCAATGGTAAAATTCATTGAAGACCAACTTAAAAAACCCGTACAGGTTACCGACAGCGTTATACAATTCAACCAGGTTGGTGATACGCTTATAAATCCATTTGACAAAAAAACCATTGTAATTGAATCGCCTGTTGTACTCCGTATGCAAAACTGCGTGCTAATGGGCAACATCAAGCTTGTTGCGCCTGAAATTCATATTGGCAATTCATGCATTATTGAAAATGCCATTATCATAACACATAAACTAACCGTTGAAGACCGTTTCTCGGGTGACTTCCAGGTCCTGGCCTCTGAACGTGTATTTATTGGTAAAGAGGTAAAACTTAACTATCCTACCGTGGTAACTGTTTTTCCCAAACCGGAAATGAATGCAAATGAACCGCATATTTATTTTGGCGAAAAAACAGAGGTTACCGGTGATGTTCTTTGTTATACTAACACCGGGCAGGAATCAACAGAGCCTTACATTTCATTTGACAAAGAAAGTACGGTTTACGGCAATGTATACGTGAACGGAAAACTGGACGCGAAAGGAAAAATTTATGGAAGCACGTATTGCGTTCGGTTTTATCTGAAAACAAATTCGGGCGTATACGAGAACCATTTGCTCAATGCTGAATTTGACGCATCAAAATTACCCGGGTATTACATGGGTGTTCCATTGTTAAAAGAAGGAAGCAGGAAGGAGGTTATGCAATGGCTTTACTAAAATTTTGGATAACGAGATTTCAAATAATGAAATATATTAATGTCAATAAGACAATGCGCGGTGCCACGTTAATTGAATCCTTAACCGCACTGGCTATTGTTACAGCTGTAATGGGCGCTGCCTTCACCTTGTATAACCAAACCATTGCCCGTCAAGCACAGGTACTGAAAACCCGGGCCGTTTTTATCCAAAACCAATTTGAACAAAACCAATTGAACGAAGAAGATTTATCCAATGAGTTTTTGACCATAACGACCGAAGCAACGAATTATAACAATATGGATGATATAAAACATATCACATTAACCATAAGCAATAAACAAGGTAAAAAAATCACGGAAAGACATTATTTAAAATGTATTGCGAATTGAAGAACTGTTTAAAATATCGTTTTAACAATCCATCGGGATGTGCAGGAACAATAAAAACGTTGTGCCGCTGTGCCATTGGGGGAACCCTAAAAGGCCGTTTACCGGCCTTTACCACCATGGAACTATCTGTGGTCATGCTCATGTCGGGCATTATTGCCGGTCTGGCTTATGGCGGATACACGCTTTTCACGAAACAAATGTATACCTATTCAAAAGCCACCAACGAAGCCTTTGAAACACACCATTTGGTACAATTGATGAAAAGAGATGTTGATGGCTGTATGCTGTTAACGCAAAACGAAAGCGTATTGGAATGTGTTTATCCAAATTCCATTACGTACTATTCTTTTCAAAACACCAATTACATTTTAAGAACACAGGCCGCGATCACTGATACATTTAAATTACCCGTAAATGAATTTTCCTTCCTTTTCCAGGGAGAAAAAGCCGGCAACACGGTTGACGAAATCAGGTTTTCATCGGAATACAGGAAAATGAAGGTAACGCCTGTGTTTAAAAAACACTATAGCAATAAACAGTACATGGAATTTGAAATGCGCACGTATTGACAACATAACTTTTTAAATGGCCATTGAAATTTCAAAATATAAAACAACAGCTGTGGCTCCTTCAAGGAAAGAAGGAAAAGGATTGTCATCCATCCTGAACAAGGAAATAAAACTGTTCGGTAAACGGTTTGGCGACAAACAGAAGGAAAAATTTTATGGGGAAATGACAACCCTGGTGAATGCCGGGGTAGATATACGTACAGCCCTCGAATTGCTGGAAGAAGGCCATTTAAAAAAAGAAGAGACCAGGATTCTTAAAAGTATCAGAGAAGATATAATTAAAGGCAAAAGTTTTTTGCAATCACTGGCCGATTCCGGTTATTTCTCGACCTACGAAGTGTTCAGCATTAAAATTGGTGAAGAAAGCGGAAAGATCATCGATATAGTCAAAGAACTTTCGGTTTACTTTAATAAGCGTATTGCCTTAAAGCGCCAAATGACCGGTATATTTACTTACCCGGTGTTTTTGATTATTGTTTCCGTTGGCATCCTGTATTTCATGTTGAACAATGTTGTACCCATGTTTGCCGATGTGTTCAAAAAGTTTGGGAAGGAATTACCCTCCTTTACACAAAAAATAATGGCGTTGTCAGAGTGGACCCAGCATTATTTCGGATACATATTCCTTGTAGTGGGCGCAGGAACCGGATTTTTGTATACACAAAGGCGGAAAGCCTGGTTTCGTAAATCATGGGCCTGGTCCGTTGTACGCATTCCTTTATTCGGCAAACTCATTAAAAAAGTTTACCTGGCGCGTTTTTGCCAAAGCATGAACCTGCTCATTTCAGCACGCACACCATTAACCGAAGCTCTGGGACTTGTAGAAAAAATGATTGATTTTTATCCGCTTGAAACCGCACTGGCCGAAATTCAAAAAGATATTACCAAAGGCATGAGCCTGCATCAATCCATGCAAAAATTCCCGGTTTTTGAAAAACGCCTGGTCTCACTCATAAAAGTGGCCGAAGAAGTAAACGAACTGGACAGCATGTTTGGAAAATTGTCATCACAGTATAACACCGAAGTGGAACACCAAACGGCCATAACCGGCAAATTGATGGAGCCCATATTGATACTGGTTATTGGTACGTTGGTTGGATTTATCCTGGTAGCCATGTACCAGCCCATGTTTGAAATGAACAACCTTATGGAATAAGCCAATTGGTCAGTGAGTGAGGAATAAATTTTAAACAGAGAAATTTCAAATAAAGAAGTGTATGAGAATAAAATTAAAAAAGCTCCGGAAGAGCAACATTTTAGTAACCAACGGTCAAACAACTTGCATTAAGCCCCGTTGTAGCGGCACGCTAAAGGTGAAAGGTCTGACGCTTATGGAGGTACTCATTGTATTGGTAATTCTCGGTATCATCGCCATGATTGCACTCCCGAATTACTCGGGAAACGTATCAAAAGCAAAAGCAACAGAAGCAAAACTCCAGCTCGGCCATATACACACCCTGGAAAAGGAATACTTCTATCAATACTCAAAGTACACGGCCGATGTAAATGAATTGGGTTACGAACAGGAAAAACTCAGCAGCGAGGGAGGCACGGCCAATTACACCATTGAGATTGTAGAAGCCGGTGCCGGTAATTTCAAAGCACGTGCAACGGCCGCTGTTGATTTTGACCAGGACGGACAAATAAATGTATGGGAAATTGATGAACAGAAGAAATTGACGGAGGTGACAAAAGATTAAAATAAGCAGGTTGCGGCAGGCAGTAAGCGGAATGACATTATCAGGCAACCATGAACACAGGCAGACCATAAAAAAAATCACAAAGAACTATTGACAAAAATGAAGTTAAGGGGAGTAACCAGTTACGATTTTGGACGAAGCAATTTTAACTACTGAAATGTACAGGCTTTGAAAACAATAATTGACATATCAATCATGTTGCTTTGCGCAGGAATCACCGTGCAGGATTTTCGTGACCGGATGATTTCTGTATTACTGTTTATTGCTTTAACTGCAGCGCTGGTTTATAAATTTATTTTTTACACGGCACTTGACGAAAACACATCTATCCTGTTGGGCAATTACCTGTTTATTGCGGGCCAGGTGCTGTTTCTATACATTTATTTCAGCTATATCCGCAAGAAACAACATTTTTTCAGCCAGGTATTCGGTTTGGGTGACCTGCTCATGATGCTGTGCATGGCATTGGCATTTCCGCTTCCGCAATTACTTGCCTACTTCATGTTATCGTATGCATTGGGAATTGCTTTTGCCATTTGCAGCAGAAAACAAGCCACCACAATACCCCTGGCCGGGTTCATGGGCATTTCATACACGGTTTTGCTTGCCATACAATTACTGTTTCACTATTCTGTTTTGACCCAATTCACATGAGTACAATAACCGAAATAGAAATCCCCAAAGATGTATTGCAGTTCATTACCCCCGAGCAGGCCTGGTATTACCACATTGTACCCAAAAGCAAAAACAACGGTGTACTTGAAATATATACCGATGACCAGTTTGACGGAACCAAAAAAAATGAATTGGAGATTTTACTCAACCTGGACATTAAAACAGAAATAACCAGCCCCGATGTTTTAAACAAGACCATTGGAAAATATTACCGGAAAAACAATACGGCCACAAAAAAAGCAGAATTAACCCAGGCCAGTTCCGATGATTTTGTGACCAAACTGATTTATGAAGCGCGCGAGTTGGGCTCATCGGACATTCACATTGAAATTTATGATGAAAAGGCACGTGTACGCATACGCATTGACGGCTTGCTGGTTGAACGGTACAAACTCAATAAAAACGAATACCCGGCACTGGTCAATAAAATTAAAATCAAAGCCAACCTTGATATTGCTGAAAAACGTTTGCCGCAGGACGGCCGTATTTATTTTGAGCACGCTGGCAAAAAACTGGACATCCGCGTTTCAGTACTTCCTACCCTGCATGGCGAAAAAATTGTACTGCGCTTACTGAGCAACGATTCAACCAACATTGATTTAAAACAATTAGGATTTACGCAAGATGAGCTGGATTCATACCTTGAAGGCATTAAAAAACCAAACGGTATTGTATTGATCAGCGGCCCCACCGGTTCAGGGAAAACAACAACTTTATACGGGACATTAAAATTATTGAACGAAGAAAAACGAAACGTTCTGACTGTTGAAGATCCCATTGAATACACCCTTGACGGCATAAACCAGGTGCAATTGAAAGAAACCATTGGTTTAACCTTTGCAGCCGCCTTGCGCACCTTTTTACGCCAGGACCCCGAT
>DASPJQ010000685.1:0-12906 GCA_035628535.1 Flavobacteriales bacterium
TTTTTCGCGAAAAAGCTATTTCAGGTTGGCAAGAATCTCTGGCAAATTTTCCAGCTTTGATTCTTTACCGTCAACACTAATTTTTTCTATACCGAGAGTAAGGAACATTTTATGCACGTATTCTGCCTGGTTTTGTTCAGTTGTAACAAGCACCAAATCGTATAAGGTGTTGTTTTTTGCAACAGCCGTTAGTTTCATGGTTGGAACCTGTGCAGCTTTATCCAATAAATCCTGGATTTGGGTATACGCAGCGTTAAGTTGAAATTTTGTGGTGCTGGTGGTTTCTGTTTGCGTAAACGAAGCTTTTGAATTTTCAATCACCGCAACCAATGTTTTATTTTGGGCCATACCGGCTGTGGCAGCTAATATGATGATCAAACCCAGTACCAACTTTTTCATAAAAATCATTTAATTAATTACAACGAGTAACATACTATCTATCCAATGACCAGACGTACGATTTACAAATGGTTGCCAAAATTTCCCGTTTTTGCGAATTAAAACGTTTTAATATTTGAAAACCATGTTTTTAACGAATTTAATTACCTGTGTATTGACCTTAATCTCCAAAAAATGTTCCAAAAATTTAGGTCCGTTCAAAAAGGTATTCGTGCATATTAATTGGTAAATTATCCTTATCTTTATAAGAAGTTAAACCTTAAACCCTCACCCTGATGATGACACGAAAAATACTTTTTATTCTTGCGTCTTTCATCACGCTTACCTTTAGCTCAAAAACGCAGGACCTCTCCATTACCACAATGCCCTCGGTAGCATCGGGTTGCAATTTACCGTGTTCCAACCCCATCACCATCACCATTTACAATTACGGTCCGTTTGGCATATTTGTGACCAATGTTGATGTGACATATACAGTTACAGGCCCTCCCGGGTCAACAACGGTTACAGAAACCATTCCGGGTTTAACCTTACCTGCAGGCGGTGTTTACATTTATACTTTTTTTACCAATGCAACCATATGCCCGGCAGGGACCTATACCATTGCAGCTGACGTGAACATGATAGGTGATTTGAACACCACCAACGATCCCCTTACCGTAACAATTACCAATGATACTACGGTAGTACCGGGAACATTGCTTGGTTCCGACACGGTTTGCGCAAGCGGTAATGCGGGCATACTTACGCTTACTGGCAATAACGGGTATATTGATTACTGGGAATATTCAACCGATGGCGGAACTACATGGAATAACATTGCTGACACCACCAATACGTATAGTTATTCATCCCTTACAGAAACAACCATTTACCAGGTACACATTGATGGTGGCTATTGCCCTGATGATTTTTCGCCATGGGCTGTTATTACAGTTGATGATACAACCGATGGCGGATTTACCGTAGGCGCAGCCACTGTTTGTGCAACGGGTAATTCGGGGCAAATTGATTTGACAGGTTATGTTGGAAATATAGTAGATTGGGAATATTCCACCGATGGCGGGGCTACATTTACATCAACCGGTATTGATACGAATTTTATCACGTATACCAATTTAACCACTACCACCATTTACCAGGCCATTGTGCAAAATGGTGTATGCCCGTCTGATTTTTCAACCCCAACAACTATTACAGTTACGAATCCACCTGTGCCAGGTTCAGTTTCGGCCGATATTACTGTTTGCCCGGGAACCAACAGTGGAAGTTTAGCCCTGCTTGGATACAGCGGCACAATCCAATACTGGATCGCAACAACTGATGGCGGGGCCACATTTACACCCATTGCCAATACAACGCCTATTGAGAATTATTCAGGGTTAACGCAAACAACCACATATTACGTAGTATTGCAAAATGGTGTTTGCCCGGCCGATACCTCACTGGGAGCCACGGTTACCATGGCCGTTTCACCTGTAGCTGATGCAGGTCCCGATACCGTTATTTACCTCGGTGACACAGTTTGTTTTACCGCTTCTGGCGGGTTCTTTTATTCATGGAGCCCATCTGTTATGTTGAACAATCCAGGCATTCAAAACCCATGTATTTTCGGGGCCGATTCGGTAGGCGTTTTTACCTACACCCTTACGGTTACCGATATGGGTGGCTGCACTGATACCGATGTGATGACGGTTACGGTTATTGACACTTCAAGCACACCTCCGCCAACACCACCAAAAATCCCCAACCTTTTCGTGTGCAATTTCCTTACTCCCAACAGTGATGGCGACAATGATGTTTGGAACATTAACGACATTGATCAGTATCCTGACAATGAAGTAATGATTATAAACAACCACGGGCAAATTTTGTTCGAACAGAAAGCATATAACAATACGTGGAATGGTGACGGTTTGCCTGACGGTTCTTATTATTACGTTGTTAAAATCAATGCCATTCCAAAAACATATAAAGGAGTTTTAACGATAGCAAGTTCCAAGTAAAAGCAAGTATTTTGAAGTCACGTTTACTAACATCTTTATTTTTAATCATTTTTTTACCTGTTATGCAAGCCCAGCAGGTACCGCATTATCATCATTATTTTCTCAATGGAATGGTATTTAATCCGGCTGCAACAGGTTATTATCAAACAACCAATGCCTTTTTTATGCGCAACCAGCGCAATTTGGGATTTGAAGGCGGAAACATTGTGAATGCGCTTACCGTTGATGGGAGCCTTTTTCAAAACAAACTGGGAGCAGGAATTATACTCTATAGCGATATTTTTGGACCTTCGTCAGGTACAGGTGGATTGGTGAGTTTATCGTACAAAGTAAATTTTTCTGAAACATCGTTTTTACGGTTCGGTATGTCAGGCGGGGTTGAGGACCATCGCATAAACTTTGACCAGGCCATCGTAAAAGATCCCGATGATAAGGAACTTAACAACGGAAATCCCGGAAGAAAAATTGTGGCCAATGCCAATGCCGGTATTCTTTTACAACTGAAAAAATTCCAGTTTGGTTTTTCCGTTCCGCAATTGCTGGGCATCAACAGCGATTTTAAAGCGCTTATCAACGATGGTACTTCCACCGGGGGGTCCTATACCTTTGAACGGCATTATGTAGGCTCATTGCGCTACGATTTTGAATTTTCAGATAAACTTGGACTCAAAGTTTCACCGCTTGCGCTGGTAAAATTTTTGCCGGGTGCCCCGATCATGTATGATGCAGGTTTACTCATTGATTTCCGCGATTTTGTTTGGTTGAATGCCACCTATAAGGCCAATTATTCTGTTACGGCTTCGGTAGGGTTTAAAATTAAAAAAAGCATATGCATTGGCTACGCTTACGATGTTGTGATTAACAACGGAAAATCATATGCCGGCATTAACCAGGAAATTTTACTGGGCTACCGTTTCCCGGTAGAAGTTAAAGGCAAAAACAACGACAAGGAACTTGAAGAAGCGCAAAAAGAAATTGAACGGTTGAACCAGGAAGTAGTTGCAAAACGCGTGGAAATCGATACCATCAACAACCAGAAAAACCGCGAAAAGGCAATTGCTGAAAACAAGTACAACGAAATGGAAAAATCGTTGAATAAAGACATAAGTGACCGTAACGATTCAATCAATAAACTCAATGAATTACTCAGGAAAAAAGTGGATCCCGTAAAAACAGATCCTGTGAAAACCGATCCTGTAAAAACCGATCCCGTAAAGACCGATCCGCCAAAGAAGTTTGATGATTCGCAAATAAAGAAATCAGACAATGACTACTTCATTGAGATGGACCAAAGCGATTCACCGCAAGGACTTTATGTGGTGTTCGGAGCGTTCAGCAAGGATGACCTGGCCCAGGCACAATTGAACAAATACAAAAGCGAATTTCCCGAGGCGCGCATGATTTATAACAAGCGCAACGGTTATAAGTATATAGTTTTTAAGTACTCAAACCAAAAGCAGCCCGTATTTGAGACCAGGGACAAGGCCCACCAAAAAGGTCTCACCAAGGCATGGATACTTAATTATGTTCGATGAGTTTTTTGTTTTTTTGAGGCAACTTAAATGCTTTTAGACGTCTAATTTTCAAACGATATTGTATGCGTACCAGAATTCTGTGCCTTTTACTGAGCTTATTTTGTATTAAATCAGCTCTTCCGCAGGCCCCAGGCTGCCCAAGCATTACAGCTCCGGCTGACTTTACCCTGCCGTGTACTACGCCTTGTACGACTTTGACGGCTACGCCTTTTCACGTTGGGGCCACAACGTCCTATACCGTTTCATCCATACCGTATGCACCGGTTATTACTCCGGGTTCGGCAGGGGGAACGGCCGTATCAGCCGGTACTGATGATGTGTGGAGTCCGATTATAACTTTGCCGTTTCCATTCTGCTACTTTGGCGGTACATATACCACGTGCAAAGTGGGTTCAAATGGGGCAGTGCTTTTTGGTCCTGCAACGGGTGGGGGTTTCAACACCTGGTCCATTCCCGCAACTTCTGTATGTCCCAGTCCCGCTTTGTGGGGAACCGGTGCAACAGGTCATGCCTTTGGAGCATTCCACGACATGTATCCTCCTGTATCGGGTCAAATCAAATGGCATTTGATTGGTACTGCGCCTTGCCGCATGTTCGTTGTGGATTTTTACAATTGTTCGCATTACTCATGCACTTCGTTGCGGTCGTTTTTCCAAATGGTTTTTTATGAAACCACCAACGTGATAGAAACGCATATTCAGCGCAAGGATGCGTGCATGACCTGGAACGGTGGCCGTGCCATTGTGGGTGTTCAAAATACAGGTGGAACAGCCGGTATTGCTGCCCCCGGCCGCAATGCAAGCTCAGGTGCCTGGACTGTTGTTACCTCTTCACCGGAAGCATGGCGTTTTACACCGAACGGAGCCCCCGTGTATACAGTTAGCTGGTACGATGGTGCAACGCTGTTGGGAACCGGGAACTCAATTAGCGTTTGTCCGACAACGACTACAACCTATACTGCAACCGCTGTATACACCCGTTGCGATGGTGTAACCGTTACAGTCAGCGATCCCGTAACAATTACCATGTCGTCATTACCCGCGCCTGTTGTAACACCAATTGCCGAAACATGCGCAGGATACAACAACGGAAGCGTAACCATCAATAACACACCTGGACCAGGTCCGTTTACGGTCACCATTTCAGGTCCTGCATCCGGTACTGTTGTTGAACCCAACACTGCATTGGGTGTGGCCAGTTTTACAAGTCTTCCTGATGGCGTGTATACCTATACAGTTACTTCTGCAGCCGGTTGTGGTTATACCGGAACTTTTACCATTAATCCGGGTCCGCCATGCTGCAGTGTAACAGCTGCCGGAACCAACGTGCTTTGCAACGGGGGAACAACCGGAACACTCACTGCAACACCTACAGGTGTGCCCGGTTTTACCTACAGCTGGACAACCACACCGGTTCAAACAACCGCAACAGCTACAGGTGTTCCCGCGGGAACATACACGGTTACCATTACCGATGCAACCGGTTGCGTGGCAACTACCAACGTAACCATTACCGAACCAACTGCAATTACTGTTTCAACTACCAACGTCAATCCTTTGTGCAACGGAGGATCAACAGGCAGCATTACAGTTACAGCCAGTGGAGGAACCGGTGCCCTGCAATATTCACTTAACGGTGGTGCGTACCAGGTATCAAATGTATTTACAGGTCTTGCTGCGGGAACCTATACCATAAGCGTGAAAGATGCCAATGGTTGTATACAAACCTTTACAACAACGCTTACCAATCCGCCATTGCTTACTGCAAGCCTCAGTGGCACAACGCCCGCTACATGCGGTGTCAACAATGGAACCATTACCATTAACGCTTCTGGCGGAACAGGTGCGTTGTCTTACGATCTTAATCCCGGACCTACACAACCCTCCAACGTATTTACAGGTTTGGCGGCCGGCACATACAGTGTGGTTGTGACCGATGCAAACGGATGTACCGCCACAGTTTCTTCCATAACAGTTGGTTCTGCACCAGCCCCTACGTTGTCGGCTTCTGCAACCAACTTAACATGTTTTGGGGGTGTGAACGGTTCAGTTTTGTTGACTCCCTCAGGCGGATCTCCGGCATTTTCATACACCATTGACCTTGCAGGACCCACGCCTCCTGTTGGCCCGCAAGCTTCAAATTCATTTACAGGTCTTGGTGCAGGAACCTATACGGCAACTGTAACCGATGCCAATGGCTGTTCAGGAACCACTACATTTACAATTACATCACCACCGGCACTTACCTATACCACCACATTTACCAATGCAAGTTGTAACGGTGTGTGTGACGGAACAATTACCGTAACGCCTTCGGGTGGCACTCCAGGTTACCAGTTTTCAAGCAACAACGGGTTAACCTTTTCACCCGCAAATCCAATGACTGGTTTGTGTGCAGGTACAATTTTCGTGGTTGTTCAGGACGCCAACGGTTGTTTGGCAAACTCAACAGTTGTTATTTCACAACCTGCCGCCATAACAACAACAGTGAATTTTACCGATCCGGTTTGCCAGGGTATTTGCGATGGAACAATTACAGCAACCGGTACTGCCGGTGGTTCGCCAGCTTACCAATACCAATTGGATCCGTTCGGACCAACGCCTCCGGGACCAATCCAACCTACCGGTTCATTCACCGGTTTATGCGATGGAACATATACACTTATTATTGAAGATGCCAACGGTTGCCAGTTGACCAATACGGTTGTGCTGACTGATCCGCCAGGATTCACCATAAGCATTGTTGACACGGTTGAATCGCATTGCGGATTCAATGACGGTAGTCTTGAAGTTGCTGCATCGGGTGGTACCGCACCTTATACGTATGATAATGTAACCATAGGAAGCGGTCCAATGCCAACAGGATTGTTTAGTGGACTTACTTCTGGTGGTTATAACATAGTGGTGACCGATGCCAATGGTTGTACCGAGAACATGTTTGTAGGTGTGAATGATGTTGAAATGGACGGTATCCTTGACGGGGTAACAAACGCAACCTGCTATGGTTCGTGTGACGGAACCGTGCAAACACACGCGGTGAACGGAGCGCCACCCATTCAATATGAACTTGATTTGAGCGGTACATTTACGGTAAGTGGTAACTACACCGGTTTGTGTGCCGGCAGCCACATTGTAACAATTGTTGACAATGGATTTTGCGTTTTCACCATTCCATTTAGCATCACAGAACCCGACTCAATTTTATATACGCCTGTTACAACAAACATAGCCTGCAACGGTGCGCCAACCGGGACCATCACATTCACTGCTGTTACCGGAGGCGATGGTGGTCCATACCAGTATAGCATTGATAACGGCACTACGTACCAGGCAAGCCCGAACTTTACCGGGCTTACAGCAGGAACCTATGATCTGATGGTCATGGATGGTAACGGATGTTTAGGATGGAACCAGGCAATTATTACCGAGGCAACTCCTATAACTTATGCAGCAAGTATTACCGATTTGAATTGCAACGGTGATAATTCAGGTATTATTTTAATTGCCGCCAATGGTGGAACACCAGGTTACACGTACAGTATTAATGGTGGTGTTACTTTCCAGGCAAGTCTGGCATTCCCGGGACTTGCGGCAGGTACGTATAACATTGTTATACAAGATGCCGCTGGCTGCCAGGTTACCGGTACTGAAACGGTGAACGAACCTGCTGCTCTAACAGCAACATATACAATAACACCTACCTTGTGTAACGGATCATGCGATGGGGAAATCCTGGTGAATGCAAGCGGTGGCACAACGCCTTATCAATACAGTTCCGATAACGGAACAACGTTCCAGGTTTCAAATAACCTGATTGGTTTGTGCGCAGGCGCTTACCAGGTTGTTACGGAAGACAGCCATGGTTGTTCAATCACTTCGACCGAGGCAGTTACCCAACCCACAAGCATCACGTATAATACAACAATAACTCCGTCAACATGCGGCAATCCCAATGGAAGCATAGGATTCATTGGCGTTGCAGGCGGTACCCCGGCTTACCAATATAGCATTGACAACGGTGCAACATTCCAGGCGCTCCCGAATTTTACAGGCCTTGCGGCCGGTACTTATGATATTATGGTTGAAGATGCCAATGGTTGCCAGGAGCCACAAACGGTTACGGTTATTGACCAGGCGTCACCCGTCATTACATCAGCATTTGTTACCAATGTTACCTGCAACGCAGCGTGTGATGGAGCACTTTCATCATCAGCAACAGGGGGAACAGGTGCACTTTCATTTGACATTGGCGGGGCGGGACAACCAACAGGAAACTTTACGGGGATATGTGCAGGCACCTATACATTGACAGTAACTGATGGCAATGGCTGTACCGATACACAACCATTTACGGTAATTGAACCTACCGTTCTGGCGTTTACCTCATCAGGCGTTAATTTGACATGCTTTGGCGATAACTCAGGCGAAATTACCTTTACACCTTCAGGTGGTACAACAGCGTATTTATTCAGTTATGACGGAGGTGCTACATTCACCACGCTTTCAACACAAACAAACCCGGCTGCAGGAACATATAACCTGGTATTGCAGGATGCCAACGGTTGTACAGCAACAGGAACACAAACACTTACCGAACCTGCACAGTTGGCCATAACAAGTCAGCCGCAAACAAATGTGACTTGTTTTGGCGCATGTGACGGAACAGCCACCTTGAATATTACGGGCGGAACAGTTGCTGCACTTTACAATTATAACTGGGCGGGCGGTGTAGCCGGGCCTACGCAAAACAACGCTACCAATTTGTGTGCAGGAACCTATCCGGTTACCGTTACCGATGATAATGGCTGCACCATTAATGCAAGTTTCACCATTACCGAGCCACCGCAAGTTGTAATCACAGGTTTTTCGTTTTCCGATGTTACCTGCAATGGCGCGTGTGATGGTACCGTAAACATTATTGCTCCTGCTGCAACACAGTTTAGCGTTGACGGTGGCGCAACATTCTCGGCCAGTCCTAATTTCACTGGATTATGTCCGGGAACCTATAGCATAATTGCCCAGGATGCCGGAGGTTGTCAAACTACTACTACGGCAACTATAACCGAGCCGTTGCCGTTGATTCAAAATCCGATTGCAGATATTACAATATGTTATGGTGGTTACGGTCAGCTTGACGCGAGTGCAACGGGCGGAACACCTCCGTATACTTTTACCTGGAATACCGGTGACATAGCGCAATATTATTTCGTAACGTCAACTGTTCCGGTAACATTTACCTGCGTGGTAACTGATCAGAACGGATGCACGTCTAACCCGGAGAGCGCTAACGTTTCAATTATTCCTCCGTTTGTAGCATCGGTTGTTTCAGCAACTGACACAGTTTGCCCCGGGGGGCAGGCGACTTTCCAGGCCAGTGGTGCTGACGGTGTTCCCGGCTATAATTATTGGTGGTATGATGCCAACTGGAATCCCATTGATTCATTGTCAAATGACTCTGTTTTCGTGACACCGAATGTAACAACCAATGGCGCAACATTTAACTTGCTGGCCTTTGACCAGTGTCCGTTGAACGATACCATTGTGCTTACGGTATATTTCCATCCGTTGCCGCAACCAACATTCGTACCGGTGCCCGGTGCAGGCTGCTCGCCACTTGATGTAACGTTTGTGAATACCACTCCATCGTCCATGACAAGTGGTGGTGCATGCACGTGGGATTTTGGTGACGGAAATACAGGAACGGGATGCGTTACAGTAACCAATACTTATTATAACACTACAAATGCTTCTGTTTTCTTTGACGTTACGTTAACAACAACATCGGACCAGGGTTGTACAAATGATTCGACCTATGTAAACGCTATTGAGGTTTATGCCGATCCGGTGCCTGATTTTACATTTAACCCGACCCAGCCAACCATATTGGAGCCCGAAGTTAATTTTGTTAACCTGACATTTAACGGTGCAACCTATGCCTGGGATTTTGCCGGAACAGATTCTTCCAACCAGGTACATCCAACATACAGCTTTAACCAGGTTGAGGCTGGAGATTATACGGTATGCCTTGAAGCGGTTTCGCCCGATGGTTGCATAGCACAGGTTTGCAAGCCAATTCACATTTATGATGTAATGCTGATTTATGTGCCGAATGCGTTTACACCTGACGGGGATGGAACAAACGACATGTTACTGCCCAGTGTAAAGGGCGTGTTGGATGACGGTTACGTGTTTTACGTGTTCGATCGCTGGGGTGAAATTATTTTTCAGACCAATGATAAACTAAGCGGTTGGGATGGGACATTTAAAGGCATGCCTTCGAAAGAAGATGTATATGTGTGGAAAATTAAGGCGGCAAGCAGTCTTAATGGCGATGTCAAAGAGTATGTTGGCCATGTAACACTGCTAAAATAGTAATAACCCGATAATTATATTTTTAGAAAAGGCGGATTATATCCGCCTTTTTGCATGGTAAAAAGGCCCTTTGGTCAATTAATATTTGTTGATAACTCTAAAAATAATAACTTTGTTTTTCACACTAAACCGTTTTACATGAAACAATTTTCCATTGTACTGTTATTAACAGGAATGTTTTTAGCCGAAACTTCTTTTGCACAAAACTCTTGTTTTACTTCTTTGAGCGATTATTCCTTTACCGGTATTTCCACTGTTCGTTGTGCCGTAACCGGTGACTTTAACGGGGATTCAAACCTTGACCTGGTAATGGGCACGTATACTACCGCAACCAGTAACCAAATGGCTATTTTTTTAGGAACCGGCAATGGAAGTTTTGGTGCGGCAACCTTGTTTACAGGTTGTCAACGCCCGCAAGACGTTAAAGCTTATGATTTTAATGGCGACACATATTTGGACCTTGCCATTGTAAGCAACAACACAAGCAGGGTTGTGGTTTGTTTGGGCAATGGAGCGGGAGGTTTTGCTGCGCCCGTAAATTATATATTAGGTGTTACTACCGGGCCCAATGGGGTTGATTTTGGTGATTTTGATGGGGACGGAAACATGGATATGGTTGTTTCATATCAATCAAGTACACAAGGCTTTTATTTCCTGAGTGGAAACGGTGACGGTACTTTTGATGCCGGTGTAAGTTATACAATGGGGGCTTCACCAAGAGACGTTGTGGTGGGTGATTTCAATGAAGACTTAAAACTTGATGTGGTAACCACCAATAATTCGGCCGGTTCGGTTTCCATTCGTTTCGGTAACGGTGATGGAACATTTACTGCAAAAACTGATTATGCCACGGTGGGTTCTCCTGTGTACATTAAGGCAGGTGATATAAACGGTGACCTGCATACTGATTTGGTGGTTTCAAGCTCAACGGCCAACATGGTTTCACTGTTAATGGGTACAGGTACGGGCACTTTTGCCGCGGCTGATAATTATGCGGTTTCCGGATCGCCCTTCGAAATAATCCTTGAAGATTATAACGAGAATGGAGACCTTGATGTAGGTGTTGTAGGCAATTCTGATAATACAATTAATATTTTATTGGGCACCGGTGTTGACGTTGCCGCTAGCCGTTTAAGCAGTGTAAACAAGTTCCCCGTTTTTGGTTCACCGCATACCATGATTAACGGTGATTATAACGAAGACAGCCATACCGACCTTGCGGTTCCGGCACAAGCGGGTACGGCCAGGTTCCTGGTAATGCTTGGAACAGGAACCGGATCATTTAACACAGGTGCAAACATTGGCACCGGTGACGGACCGAACAGCATTGCTTATGGCGAGTATAACAGCAATGCCAATTCAGATCTTATAACCGCCAATAAAACGGCCAATACGGTTTCATTTTTCTCGGGTAACGGTAATGGCACTTATGCCACGGGGCTTGAATTTGCAACCGGGACCGGGCCGGTTTCGGTTTATACTACTGATGTGAACCATGACGGATTTTCTGATATTATTACAGCCAATTCAGGTTCCAACGATGTTTCTGTGTTATTGGGTAATGGTGCAGGTAGCTTTGCGGCCGCTGTTAATTTTTCTTCGGGCGGAACAACTCCTTCTGATGTGGTGTGCAAAGATTTTAATGCTGACACACATATTGACATAGCCGTTTCAAATGAAGGAAGTAATAATTTCGGGATATTGCTGGGTGATGGAACAGGTAATTTCGGGGTGGCAACGGTTTTTGCGGTTGGCACCACACCCAAAGCCATAATTGCCAATAATTTCAATACAGCAGACGTTTTTTTAGATGTTGCTGTGGCTAATTCAGGGAGCAATAACATTACCGTATGGTTTGGTAACGGAGCGGGATCTTTTTCGTCTTCATCCAATTTTAGTGTATCTACGACCCCCCTTGATCTTGATTCAAGGGACCTGAATGGTGATAGCAAGGCTGATATTGTTGCGGCCTGTAACGGCACCAACAGAATATCAGTTTTGCTGGCCTCGGGGGTCAGTTCATTTGCCGCGGCCGCAAACTATACTACGGGCGCATTACCACAATCAGTTATACTGGCTGATTTTAATAACGATGGAAAATACGATGCCGCAACGGCCAATAAAGTTGCAGCCGGGGTATCCGGAACAGTTTCGGTATTTATGGGATCGGGAACCGGTACCTTTGGTACAAAAACCGATTTTACTGTAAGCAATAACACAATAGGAATAACTGCTGGTGTAATTGATGCGGGAACCTTGACCGACCTTGCGGTTGTAAACTTCGATGCTGATAATGTCAGCATATTGCTCAATACTACGGCAGTTGTTACTGCCAGTGGAGCAACCACGTTTTGTGACGGAAGCAGTGTTACCCTTACTTCAAGCTCAGGGGTTTCGTACCTTTGGAGCCCCGGTTCTTCCACAACCCCTTCTATACTTGTTACCACTTCAGGAAATTACCATGTAACGACATCTAACCTCAGTGGGCTTTGCAACAGCCAGTCAACTGACATTGTTGTTACGGTTAATCCTGAACCATCCATTACCAGTATAACAGGAACAGATACCATTTGCTCAAGTGGTTCAACCACTCTT
>DASPJQ010000686.1:0-1786 GCA_035628535.1 Flavobacteriales bacterium
GGCTACCGGTATAAACGGCCATTATAACCTGCCCTGGCTTGTTATTGTTCTTTGTACGCTTTTTTTTACGTGTGCTGTCATCTTCATAAGGAAAAAAATATTTCGCACCATGGCAGGCGCCTGGCTCATCTGGTTCATGGGGTCGGTGGGATTTGTTTTTCCGTTTATCATGGATCTGATTTACCGCAGCACGCACCAGCAAATGGAATGCATTGATCATATAATGACGGTTACCTACCGTGAGCCGGCTATTCACGGGTGGATAAGCAATAACTGGGATACCATTGGATATTTAAATGTTGTTTTGGTGACCGTGTTGGTTATATTCCTTATTATTCCAATGGCCATTAAATGGCAAAGCAATCCTGAAGAATAACACGGTTCATCCAACCTTAGGAGTTCAAGAATAACCCCCAACCGCAGCAAAGGCTGTTATGAGTGCATGATCGGTTTCCAATTGTTTAAAGCATTGTGTAAATTTGGAGTACTAAAACCAGCTTATGAAAAAAATTTTACCCCTTATTATTACATGTTGCATCGCACGGGCAACACACGCTCAAACGTTCTACCAGTATTTTGACGGGGCTGACACGTCTGCTTCCAATTCCGTACTGGTGAACATTGATACCACCGGTGGAAACATATGGCAAATTGGCCCGCCAACCAAAAACCTGTTCAACGCAGCTTATACTGTGCCCAACGTTATTGTAACCGATACCATGAACCCGTACCCGGTTAACGACACCTCATCCTTTGTATTCGGGTATGATCCCCAAACCCTGCCATGGGGTATTGTGGCCATACAATGGACCCAAAAACTGGATTTGCAAAACCTTGCTGACGGTGGACTGGTTGAATATTCGGTTGACACAGGCGCAACCTGGGAAAACGTTTGGTATAACCCTTACGTGTATAATTTTTATGGTTTCCCTCCCGCTAATTTTGATACCCTGCAAAGCGGTGAGTACGGCTTTACCGGCACCTATAACAACTGGCACGATGTATGGCTTTGTTTTTCGGGTTCTTATTTTTACATGTTTGACACTGTGCTTTTCCGTTTTACCTTAAAATCCGATTCAGTGCAGACTTCGCAGGACGGCTGGATGATTGACAACCTGATGATGCATCCTACTTTTGTACATACGGCAAAAGGCGGCACGCAGGACCAGTATTTTAATGTTTACCCAACCGTTACTGCAGGACGTGTTGACATTGAGATTGAAAAACTACTGGAGTTCCATATTATTGAAGACATTTTGCTGGTTGCGGCCGATGGAAAAACGGTTAAACATTTGACCAATTGTCCCACAAAGTTTTTCCTTGACCTGCGTGATTTGCCCAATGGCATGTATTTTTTAACGTTACGAACAAACTTTAAGCAGGAAACATTCCCGGTTTTTCTCGATAAGCATTAGTTTTACGGCTTATGGGTAAAAAACAAGCGTTTGTTTTAGCAGCTCTGGTTGTTTTCGTGTATGCGTTTAAAAAACAGTCCTCGCCAACGCCTTATGTTTTTCCCAAACTTTTGTTTTTTCCGCCTGTTCCGCAGGACGCCTCAAATCCGGTAACGGTTGAAGGGGTTGAATTGGGAAGGTATTTGTTCTACGATTCAATACTGAGCGCCAACTATTCGTTTTCATGTGCCAGTTGCCACAAACAGGAACATGCCTTTAGCGATGCGCCCAATACATTCAGCAAAGGGTTGACCGGTGAGCTCATGACGCGCAACACCATGCCGTTGTTCAACCTGGCCTGGTCCAAACAATTTTTTTGGGATGGCAGGGCT
>DASPJQ010000687.1:0-4626 GCA_035628535.1 Flavobacteriales bacterium
TTTACCATTGCCATGTAACCGATGTGCTGCACGTGCAAATGGGTATGTACGGATTGGTGGTTGTTAAATCGCACAATGGAACCCATTTTACTGCCTGGCCTGGCGGACCTGCTTACCACGATTACCGTAACTGGTTAATGAGCGAGGTGGATACATTCTGGCACAATCATATTCCTGTACATGATACAATTGCTGATACCATGCATATTGATCCTTACCACCCATCGCATTTTTTAATTAATGGCCGCGGAGGAAGTCAATTATTTACGGATGATTCAATTAAAGTTGCCGGCTCGCAAAACGAGACTATTTTTATACGCACAGCCAACATTGGGTATACTACAAACAGGATTATTATACCTTCATGGCTTGGCAGCAAAGTGGTTGATTCAGACGGAAGGGCGCTGCCTGCAATGGTGAATACCGATACGGTTTATGTTATGCCGGGTGAACGCTTTGGTTTGTTTTTGGAACCGTTGGTACAGGGCATTGATACCATACTGGTTGAATACCTTGATATGAACACTGGTGAAGTGCTTCATACAAGCAAAATACCTGTAAACATTGACGGCATTTTTGGCATCAAAGAATCCCACTCCTTTAACCAGTTAAAATTATTCCCGAATCCAACTACAGCCGGCCGGTTTTCATTAATAAATGAAGGAAAGCACATGGTCTCAAAAGTTGAAGTTTACAATGCTACAGGCGCTTTGGTGTTTGCGCAAAAAATAAATTCACGAAGCAGGGAAATACAGGTTGAATTTGAACCCGCATCAAGCGGGGTTTTTGTTGTGTGTGTTACCGGTGAAAAAAACCGGCAGGCATCGCTGCGGCTGGTAATAAATCATTAAACCTATGAAAAAGTGGTTTTGTATAATAGTTGTTTTCATGCTTGGCACTTCCTTAACCGAAAAGGAAACAAAACATTTTTCAATTAATCCGCAACCGGTTCAGGAGGTAAATGCAAAACCAGATAAGCAAAACGATTACAGTGCCAGGATCGTTAACAATACAGATACAGATTTAATTGTAAAATGGAAGGTTACTGAAAATACACTTTTGAAAGGCTGGGATTATTCAATTTGCAATTACGGTCAATGCCTGGCTGGAATTCCGAAATCCGGGAGCATGAGACCCATTAAAAAAGGCGATAAAGGCTTTTTGAACCTGCATATAAACCCTATGAATGTTAAAGGAACCGGCAGCGTAAGCTTTTACGTTTTCGAAGAAGGACACGAGAACGAAGGTGAAACCATTACATATATAGTAAGGGTAAAGAAGTAAATTTTTCTAATCTTACATTGATAACCGCTGCTCATTCATTTAAATTGCTGATTAAGATTTTAGTAGACTTTTTTTTCAACTAATACTCCAATCAACAATACCATGAAGTTTATTGTGGGACTTATGTTAAAGCATGCTTTTTTTTGACTATATTTAAGCTGCTTTTTAGCCGGAAATCCGGGTTAAAATGCCGGTATTTCGCAACAAATATTTTATACGGTGATACTTTTTCACACAACAAACTGGAATACCATTAAAGCCGAGGCGCTGAAAGGAGAAACAGGTACGGCTTATGCGCGCACACTGGAGTTTAACTCCATACGCGTTCGCATGATTGAATATTCGCCAAGGTACAAAGGCGACCACTGGTGCCACAGGGGCCATATTGCTTTTTGTGTAGAGGGGCAAATGGTAATCATGCTTGAAAACGGCAATACGTTTGCCCTTACCAAGGGCATGAGTTTCCAGGCCAGTGATGATCCGGCCAACGGGCACCGTATTGAAAGTGTGAACGGATGTAAACTGTTTTTGGTTGATGGTGGTTTTCTTGAACTGAAATAAATCATTTCATTCACAACCGGGTTTTAATAAATCACAAGAAATTTTCCGTTATTTTTTCTATTTTTAGGACATGCAAAACGTTTGGCTAACAGTAATGCTGTTTTTTTCAATGAATGTGGCATGGTCGCAAACAGGATACAATATTCTTGCTGTTTATTTATTTGATTGTGATTCACTGCCAATAATAAATCACCCCGTATATTTCAAAGGCGATACATTGGGAGCCAGCAGTTTTTACTATTATGACACTATTTATACTGATATAAATGGTATTGCTGCCGATACCGTTCCTGCCCCCTATGGCGAATCAACCTGGTACAATATTTATTTTGAAACACCAAATATTTTACCAGATACGGGCACTACCTCCAATTCATTCCTGAATAAAGGAAGCGGAAATCAGGTTGATGATACCCATTATTGGGATTGTGCCAGCGGTGTAAATGAGTATGGCACCGGTCAGCTGCTAACCTGGCCAAACCCGTTTACCGACTTTATTCTCATTGATAAAATACCGGTTGCTTCGGTTGAATGTGTAATAGCCGATGCGTACGGGCGTATCCTGTTCAGGAAACCAATAAACAGCGCTCAGGAACGGTTGAATGTTTCGCCATTTTTATGCGGCTCCTACCTCTTATTATTAAAAGATATAAACGGGGCCATTATCCGGCACTGTGTGCTTCTGAAAAATTAAATTTTTTAGACTATCGTTACAATGGTAACTGCGCATACCCCCAAACCGTTTTACAGTGTTTAGGTTATTTATACTTATTTGAATGCGTGACATTTACAAATTGATACAACCCCAACATAAAAATAAATTTAGCCTGCTGTCAGCCTCAATTTTAGAAAATTAGTTTTTATTTCCTCTTTTACAGTAAATTATGAATACTCAAATCATGTATATTCACGCAAGCCGGGTTAAAACCATACCCGTGTAAGAAAAACACCAAATGTGGTAGTATATTTTCCAAAAAACCGGGTTACTTTTACATAAGAAAAAACCAACGTATGAAAAAATTTTTTGTGTTAGCTGTTGTTTGTTTTGTTTACCATACGTCACCAGCACAAAAAGGCGCCCGGTTCCTGGCGCAGGACGATCCCCTGGTTGGAAACTGGCAATTTAATGCCGATTCATCACAACATACAAATCTGGCCCCAATCGTTAAAGGTGAACGCATTATTGAATTGCTTCCGGGTATTGAAGTGGGTATGATGGCCCAGTCACGCAATGGCAACACCTATCAAAAAGCCAGTTATTTCGTGGCAAAAAAAGATGCCAATAAAATTTACTGTTCAATAAGCGAAAGCGATTATACCTATATGGCGGGCAAGGACATATCGTTTAATTATGAGTATAACCCGGCTTCTGATATGTTAATAGTTGTTATTGGCGACAAAAAGTACTATTACACGCGCATTAAATAAACTTACTGCATGTATCTTTAAAATGCATGAGATACTTTGTACTTCTTTTTTCTTTTCTTTCTCTTCACGCATCCGGTCAGAAATGGCTTTGGCAAAGCAATGGTGAAATAAATCCCAATGCAAAATTCAGCCACCAATTGAGCGATACTGTTGACGCTGCAGGCAACGTTTACATAAGCGGAGATTTTGACAGTACTGTGCTTGACCTGGGTTCAATCCTGCTTAAAAAATCCAAACAAAGGGAGTGCTTCAAGTGCGTTTGTTGCAAAGTTTGACAAAAACCATAACCTGCTTTGGGCACACGCAGCAGGTGGCAATTCGTTTGACGGGGCCAAAACTGTTAATTTCGATGCCATAGGAAATGTTTACATAGGCGGATATTTCAGGAGTGACACGCTTTATTTCGGTAAAACACGGCTGGTAAACACTTATCCACGAACAAACAGTGAAGATGCATTTATTGCCAAATACAGCGCTGCTGGAGAATTTCAATGGGCGCGCGGTGGCGGTGGTAATGGTATTGAAATAGGATGGAACATTTCATTTGAGGAAAATAACGTTGTTATGAAAGGGACCTCCCTGTCAAAATCAATACGGTTTAATGACGTTGCACTGGTGCATTATGATACCACCCGCACCTGGGAAAGCATGAATTTTGCCGTTAAACTTGATCCGAACGGGAATATTCTGGCGTTGTATGAGTATGATGCCGTATACAGGCAAATTCAGAACGGCCTGGATCAGGAATTTTACAAAGCAATAAAAGAAAACAAGGTAAAAATTTCATGCGGTGGCGGTTGTTACGGGATGGCCTTCAAGTTCAATGTCAGCATGGTTGGTGGCAGGTTACAGGTGATAACCGATGTACGTAAAGTATGCGATGAAAAGACCGGGACAAAAATACAGGAATGGCTCGAAAATTATTTGCGCAAACAGGAAAAACTCCTTTTGCAGCTCGATAAAAAGTCGGCCACTTTTGCAGTTTCGCGTATTCTTAAATGTTGAAAGAAGCGACTTGAAATCCCTGTTGCTGCTGCCTTCTATAACTTATCCGGATCGCTAAAAAACAACAATTTTCCTTTACGTTTCTCGCCTATCTCGTTCCAGGAAACACCCTCGAACGCTATGGCAACCACACCACAGGTAGGTACTTCTGTCCATTGTTCACCTTGTTGAAGCATGTTGGCCACATCGGTTGTGGCAGGATTGTGGCCAACAACCAACACCGTTTTTACCGATTCATCAATTTTATGAATGGCTGCTAAAATATTGTCGGAAGGGCACCGGTAAATGGTCGAATCGTATACTATACTGGCCATATCGTAATTCATTTCCTTACAGATGCGGGTTATG
>DASPJQ010000688.1:0-1591 GCA_035628535.1 Flavobacteriales bacterium
AATAAATTAAACAGCATGAAAAAAATTTTACCCGCGGTATTTACTGTATTTTTATGTATTGGCGTAAAGGCGCAATGCACCCCCGATGGATCGGAAACTGCAGCCGGTATGCACCCAACGCAGGCCGAAGGTTTGGCCACCGGCTTTGAAGGCAGCCCCTATTCCCAAACCTTAACCGTTATTATTCCATCTGACACTACTGTTATTATTTTTGGCGTACCAACAACAGTACCTATTGACGATGCTACGGTAACCAGCGTTGGCGGACTGCCCAGCGGTTTTGGTTATGCATGCAATGTATCAGGATGCGTGTTCCCGGGTGGACAAACCAACTGCGCCATTATTACTGGAAACCCTACCACAGGCCAGGCAGGATCCTACCCGCTGAATATTTATGTGACCTATCATGCCGGTTCACTTTCGTCAAGCGATACGGTAACCGGTTATGTTATAAATATAAATACCGTAGGCATTTGGGAAATAGAACGCAATACCGCCATAAAAATAAGTGCGCAACCCAACCCGTTTACATGGAATGCCCGGTTGGATTTTATTACGCCCGATGCGGGAAATGTTGCCGTTACCTTGTACAACGTGCTGGGCGATGTTGTGAGGACCGAGACCATTCATGCTTACAAGGGTGAAAACACCTACACGTTATGCGGTGCAGATTTGGCACCTGGCACTTATTTGATTGAGTTGAATGACGGAAAGAACAAGTCAACGCAACGGGTGATTAAACAGTAAACAATTTGTCACACGAAATACATTAACCCCGGCTTCTCAGCCGGGGTTTTACTTTTAAACGGATCTGGTCAGTGGAAATGTTAAGCGCTTATGCTTTCTCAGCGCAATTGAACATCCACTGCACACCGTACTTATCGGTACAGGTACCGAAATACGAACCCCAGAACATATCAGTTAAAGGCATAGTAACGGTTCCTCCGGCCGAAAGGGCATCAAATAATTTTTTTGTTTCAGCACGCGTACCGGGTTCCAGGTTAATGTGCATGTTGTTGCCGAAATTGAGTTTGAATCCCATTGATTCAGGTGCATCGGTTCCCATTAGAACATGTCCGCCTAAAACAGGTAACGCTATATGCATAACCAGGTTTTTATCGGCATCAGCCAATTGAGGTGCCCCTTCAGGCATAGGCGTATCACCAAGGCGGGCAATGCCGCCAATAAATTCGCCACCGAATACTGATTTATAAAAATGAAAGGCTCCTTCGGTGTTTCTTGTAAAATTCAGGTAAGTACTTACGCGTGACATAGTTTGATTTTTATAGTTTATATTGTTTAAATTATAGTCGTTCAGGTATTGTTCCAGCTTACCAATCGTTTGTTTCGCGCCTTCAATGGCTCCGTATTCTTTCACCACGCGTTCAAATGCTTCTTTCGTAGGGAATACGCTGCGCATGGTCAGTTTGGTTTTATTGCCTTGTGTCTCAAACGTAATGACAACATGAAACGAAACGTTTTCGGGCTTTTCATCATCGCAATGCTCATACACCAGCTTTTCAGGCCGCACCACCTCGGTATACACAATTCTATTGGGAAAATTCATGCCGTTTGGACCATGCATGGTAAA
>DASPJQ010000689.1:0-1835 GCA_035628535.1 Flavobacteriales bacterium
TGACTTTTACACTTTTACCATCCTCAACAGTGTTGCCAATGAGCAACCTCCCAGCATTAGAACCAATGTCAATGGCACCGTAAATCATGCCGCGAATATAGAAACAAGACGTTATACACAAGAGGCCGGGAGCTCAGTTGAAGAGAAATTTTTGGACAGAGTTTTTAACAGGGAAATTGAAGGTTGAAGGCTAAACATTCCAGGCGAATCTGCTTTAATACAACGGGTGTAATTTACACATAAAAAATCCATGGTTTAAGTCACTGAACTCATAACCAACCTATATCGGGCCTCCAAACGTTAAGAGCTAAATCGGCTAAACCAAAAAATCCCGTTTCCCGGTATGGCTGCAAAAAGCTTTAAGACTGTGACGTGTAAAAGCCCCCGACCTTAAACCTTTAACATTAAACTATTTCTTCTATCTTTCAACAATGGCAAACGTCTCATACAAAGAAAAACTAAAACACATAACAACAATTGTGCTTGACTTTGATGGGGTATTGACCGATGGGACCGTGTTTTTGCTGCCTCCAAAGGAATTTGTGCGCACCATGCATGTACGCGACAGTTTTGCTATTGAATATGCCGTAAAAGAAGGACTTAATATTGCCGTAATATCGGGCGGTAATAACGAGGTAGTGATTGAACGCATGAAATACCTGGGTGTTACCGATGTATTCATACGCGCATCCAAAAACAAACTTGAGATTTACGAACAATACAAAAAAGACAAAGGCCTGAAAGACGAAGAGATCCTATATATGGGTGATGACATTCCCGACTACCTGCCCATGCAAAAGGCTGGTTTGCCGGCTTGCCCCAACGATGCGGCCGATGAAATTAAAAAACTTAGCGAGTACATTTCGCCCTTTAACGGTGGACGAGGATGTGTGCGGGATGTTATTAGTCAAATACTTAAGCTAAAGAGAAAGTGGAATTTTTAGTAATGAGTATTTAGTACAGAGTATAAGATGCGGGTCTTTTCAGAACATTTTGAATTACCGGAAAGGTAAACAACAGCGTTTAATCCTTTCTACTTCGTACTTTATATACTTTATACTTTATACTCTGTACTAAATACCCTTCACTAGTAAACAATCTTCATCTCCTTAAACTGGCTGCCATTAATGGTCTCAATGGCCTTGCTTAATGAGTTGTTGAGTTCGTTTATAATCGGGTAAAAGGCCTTATAGTCCCAAATGTTTTGTGCAATAGTGGCCCTTAGGCGTACATTGATAATGCGTTTTGATTGGGCATAGTCCTTCTCGTTAAACTTAACACCTTCCTTTTCGCCAAACGCTATAAATTCATCGGTAAGCTTTTTGTCCACCACAAATTTGTTCCTGAATGTTTCAAAATTCGGGTATTGCTTTCTGAACATGTCGCGGTTTTTGTCAACGTACTCCAGGCAAAAATTATTGAATACGCCTTTGCGCCATAATTGAGAGAAATAAACTGAATTCTCAGTCGTGTCAATGGGCACAAACACATCAGGAATAATTCCCCCGCCTCCGTACACAAGCCTTTTGTTTATCTGCGTATAAAATTTCAATGAATCTGGAACCTTAATGCTGTCTCTTGAATAAAACTCCCCGTGTTCGTAACGGTCCAGTTTTTCCTTGCGGTATTCATCCACCCCATCAGCATACGATTTTTGTATACAACGGCCGCTTGGTGTGTAATAACGCTGCGTGGTAAGGCGTATTTGCGATCCGTCAGGCAAATTCCAGGGCTTTTGCACCAGGCCTTTACCGAATGATCTGCGTCCAACCACCAATGCCCTGTCCCAGTCCTGCACGGCACCGGTTACAATTTCACTGGCCGATGCCGAACTC
>DASPJQ010000690.1:0-2717 GCA_035628535.1 Flavobacteriales bacterium
CATAAGCCTTTGGCGCATTCATTTTCCGCAAACCGTCAATGTACAGTTTCATGCCTTGTTTGAGCTTTGCTTCGGCAGGCTCCGCAACGGGCGCGATCTTTTCCTGGTAAACGGTAAAAAACCCGATAAGCATATTGAACCCTGCATCTTTTTGAAACGTTTTATAATCGGGTTTGGCTAAAAAAGCTTTTAATTTTACCGGATCAACCAGTACCGATTTGTCATAATATTTTTTTGCAAACAAACGCAAATCGCCTTTATTGCTTTTGTGTGCATCGGTCAGTTCCTTCGGATGGTACTCTTTGGGCATGTTATCGTAATAAAGCGTTAGCAATTCGCCATACAACTTCATGTCGGTTTCCTTGTTGTGGTTTTTGAAGTATTCATCAACTTTTGGTGTAATGGCTGCAACCAGGGCCTCAACGGTTGCTTTATCAGCTTTTACCTCCAGTGTTTTCCACAATGCAAAAAAATTGAAATAAAGGGTGTGGTTTTCCATCGGAAAAATAGCTTCGGAAAAATAAACGGTCGGAATAGCCATTTTTTCCAGGTCGGCACTGGCCTCTGCAACTGTTCCCAACGCATTTCCATACGTTTCTTTCCTTTTTTGATCGGCATTTACCCACTCGGTAAATTTCTTTTCCTCCTCTTGTTTGCGTTCGTATACTTTCAAACGTTTCAACCCACGGCTTTGACCGATAAAATATTTCCAGTAATTACTGATTTGAGCATACTCAGATGCGTATTTAATGCGTATTTCATCACTTTTATCCATGTCGGCTTTCATGGTTTCCAAACGCACCTGGCGAACTTTCACACGTTCGGGTTGTTCAATATCGGTTGCTGTTTTTACACCATACGATGCCAAAAACCGGTCAGTGCTCCCGGGATATCCCAAAATCATGGCAAAGTCATTTTCCCTGATGCCCTTTATAGAAAGAGGCAGGGAGTGTTTAGGCTTATAGGGAACGTTGTCTTTTGAATAAGGCGCTCCCTGGTTTTCAGCATTGGCATAAACCCTGAACATGCTGAAATCTCCTGTATGGCGCGGCCACATCCAGTTGTCGGTATCGCCACCAAACTTTCCAATTGCCGAAGGAGGGGCTCCAACCAGGCGAACGTCATTAAATACTTCGTATACGAACAAATAATATTCATTACCCTCGAAAAACGGTTTCACCTCGGCCTCGTACCGGGTTCCTTCTATGGCCGATTTTTTCAGTTCGTTCATTTTCGTCTTGATAGCCCCTTCGCGTGCCATATCGGTAAGGCCCTCGGCAGCAGCATTTATTTTGGTGGTAACGTCCTCCATGCGCACCATAAATTTTACGTACAGTCCCTCACAGGGAATTTCCTGTGATTTATCATAAGCCCAAAAACCGTTAGTCAGGTAATCGTGTTCAACGGTTGAGTGTTCGGCAATGGCATCGTAACCGCAGTGGTGGTTGGTTAAAATAAGACCTTCTTTGGAAATAATTTCTCCGGTACAAAACCCGCCAAAGTTCACAACGGCATCTTTCAATGAACTGTTGTTGACATTGTATATATCATCAGCAGTAATTTTCATGCCTTTTGATTTCATGTCGGCCTCATTTAATTTTTTAAGGTACATGAGCAGCCACATCCCTTCATCGGCAAAAGCGTTGGGACCCGCTAACACCAAAAATAAAAGACAGCTTAATAATTTCTTCATAATAATATTTAATTAACGCGTGAATTTAAAGATTTAAAAGACACCGAATTCATAAAAAAACCCGTCCTACCTGAGTAAGACGGGCTATTCATTATTGGGAATAGGGTTTAATTACCTTTTATGACACCCCCCGGCCTGCGGTTCACATTCGTTTTATTATCAGGGTTGTTTGTCTTGTTCGGTTCCTTGTTCTGGTTGGCTTTGTTGGCGTCATCGGCAGCCTTTTGACCATCCTCCGCTTTTTTAATGCCATCCTTTGCAGCGGCATCACCGGGTTTAAAGCCCAGGGCTTTCTGGAATTCGGCTTTGGCAGCGCCATAGTTTTTAGCATTCAAAGCGCTGTTACCGGCATCAATGGCCTTTTTGTAATTGGCTTCGTTGATAACGTTCAAACCTCCGGGATTTATTTTACCGTTATTGCTCCCGTTGTTACCGTTGTTATTTCCACTATTTTTTTCGGTGTTGTTGTTGTTGTTGTTGTTTCCGCCATTATTCCGGTCATTCCCGTTGTTATTTCCACCGTTATTGTTTCCATTATTCTGGTTGTTGTTTGGATTATTGTTTTGGTTCTGGTTGATTTTGTCAATAACCTTATCGGCTGGTGGAGTATAGGTAATACTGGCCGTTTTTGAATCCGTTCCGGCACTGTTTGTTGCTGTAATGGCCACGTTGGTCGTTCCGGCTGTTAACACCAATGGAATACTGATCTGTCGTGTTGAGGCGGTATAAATAAAGTTGGTAAAGTTAACCCCATTGACTTTTACGCTGATTTCCGATGACGAAGCAACGTTTTGTATAGTGCCGCTAACAATGAAATTAGCATTGTTTACATTGGCCGATCGATTCCCTGGATTGGTTATGTTTATTACCGGTGCGGGAGCTGAAGGAACCGAATAATTGAATGAATAATTTTTTGTGTCGGTTCCGCAACTGTTGGTTACAGTAAGTTGCAACGTGTTTGAACTTGCAGTAAGGCTCAGCGTTTTGTTTAACGATCCTGAAGACGGGTTGAAATAAAACCCGG
>DASPJQ010000691.1:0-2914 GCA_035628535.1 Flavobacteriales bacterium
GTTACCAGTTTTTGCTGGGTTTTTATTTGTGCGTCAAATTTCTTTTTATCGGCCTCACTGGTTGCCTCGGCACGGTTTATTTCAAGGTAGTTGAGTTTGGCTTCCTCGCGTTTTAATTCATCAATGCGTTTTTGGGCTTCAAGCAAAAGTGATTTGGACGAAGCATTTTTAACAGGGTAGGGGTCGGTATACGAGCCCTTATCATTGTTGCCTGCACTAATGCCATTGGCAGCCAGTAATGCTTTTTGGGCATCAAGCTCTTTTTGTTTGGCGTCAAGAATGCGGTTTAATTCTTCAAGCCTCAGGCGCCTGCGTTCACGTTCTTCTTCCGACTCATTGGAATAGTTCTTTTCAAGGGCCAGTTTTTCTTCCGTTATTTTTTTAACAAGCTCTTCGTTTAAGGCTTCTTTTTTAAGCGTTTTATTGAGGGGCGATTCATTGGATGCTTCAATGTCTTTTACATTTTGGGTGTAATTGTTGTCAACCGACCTGATGACAGCATCGTTTTTTGCCTTGTTTTCCGAAACAGTGTTGCTGCTAGTTCCATTGCTGGCCACACGTTCAGCTTCAAGTTTGGCATCGTTGAACACTTTTTCAGCTTCCATGAGCTTGCGAATAGCATCAGTCTCTTTTTGGTGGGCCTGTTTCAACAAGTCATTCTTTTTGGCCGGGTCTTTTTCTTTTGAAGCCTGGTCACGCAATCCATCGGCCTGTTTTTGCAGGTTGTCAGCTTCAGCTGTAAATGTTTTTAATTTATTTTCTGAATTACCATCCAGTTTCAAACCGTCCTCGGTCACTTTTAATTGCCTTTGCGAGAGGTTGGCCTTATGGGCATTGTACTCCAGGTCGTTGATTTTTTCAATGGAAGGGGCAATGGTAATTTCTTTTTGGACTATTTTATTTTCAATGGCTTTGGCTTCCTTATCCAGTTTCTCCTGTTCTTTCTGGGCAGTGGTTTCGGCCATTTTAATGCGTACCTCGTTTAATTTGGTTTTTTCAGCTGCAATTTCATTCAACGTTTTGTCAATTTTGCTTTTTTCGGCAAGTGCCGCCTTATCGTTTACAACCAGCGTTTTGTTATAATCGTTTTTATTTGATTGGTTGTTGTTGGCTATTACATTGGCCGACCTGAGTTTTTCCTCGGTAATGCCAAGCTCCGCTTTTTTAGCATCAAGCAGGCGGTTCAATTCTTCAATGCGTAATTTGCGTTTGCGCTTTTCTTCTTCCGAAAGGGTTTCCTGATTCGGATCGCTTTGCAGCTTGTTTATTTCCGATTCAATGTTGTTTACGGCTTCCTTGTTCAGTTCATTTTCTGCCTGCGTTTTGCGAAGTTCCGACAGGTTTGAATTTTTTATTTCATCCAGCTTTTTGTTGTAATCAGGACTTACTTCGTTCAATGTTGCCTTGTCCTGTTCACTCAGGTTGGCAACCGGGTTGGTATTGTTGGTGTTGCTGCCATTATTGCTGTTATTTCCATTGCTGGATGCAACATCGGACAGGGTAGTGTTAATGCTTTTTTCAGCTTCTTTTTGTTTGCGGATGGCGCTTTTTTCAAGTTCATTGGCTTCTTTAAGCAAATTGTTCTTTTTAACCACATCGGTTTCGTCATTGGCTTTAATGCGCAACGCATCGGCTTTGGCAGCATCGTTGGCCGATTCGCTAAAAAGTTCTTTTGCGGTAGTAAAATTGTTTTTTTGCTGTTCATTCAGTTGTTCAGGATCAACTTTGGCAATTAGTTGGTTAAGGGTATTGCGGTTGTTGGCTATCTCGGTACTGTTTATTTTTTCAAAGGTTTTGGCAATATTTAATTCTTCTTTTGCCAGTTCGGTTTGCTTAACCGCTATGGTTTTTTCCAGTTCAGCTTTTTTGCCTGGCTCGGCCTCATTGGCGGCCTGGTTCCTGAGTGCATTTATTTCGGTTTGTTTGTTCTGTATATTATCAAGGGTAGATTTAATGGCATCAAGCTCTTTTTGCGCACCTGGATCAGTGTAATTAACCGGATTGACTTTATAGGTATTTTCAGCTATGCTGTTGGTTGAATTGTTCCCGTTGTTGGTAGTGTTTCCATTATTCCCATTGTTGGTATTGTTTCCATTATTCCCATTGTTTCCGTTATTCGTGTAATTGGTATTGTTGTTCGTATTATTTTCATTAACGGCAAGGTAACGGGTATCGTTGGTTTCTATAACTGTAAGCGCATCGTTTTGTTTTTTAATAGCATCGTTTTGCTTCTCAACGGCCTTTTCAAGCTTTTCATTGCGTTTGTCAGGGTCCTGTTCATTTTTGGCTTCGGCAAACAACCTGTCGGCTTCTTTTTTATCGTTTTCGGCTTCAATTGACAGGTTTTTGGCCACCGTTTTATTTTCGTCTTTAATCAGCGTTTTATCCAGTTTCTCATCAAGTAAATTGTCTTTTTCGGTAAAATTCCTGTCGTTTTCGGTCTTAATGGTCTCAGCAAGTTTTTCTTCTTCCTTGTAAAGCGCGTTCTTTTTATCGTTTATTTGTTTGTCAAAAGCGTCTTTTTGATTCGGGTCGTTTGCCGAGGCTTTTTTAATTTCCAGTTGGTTTATTTCCTCTTTTAACGTGTTGGTTTTTTTAACTTGTTTGTTTACCTCGGTATTGTTGCTCAGCTCCGAGTTTTTGTTTACCTTATCGGTTACGGTATTGCTAAGTTCTTCGTTGAATCCCTTTTGTTTCAGCGCGTTGTTGTTGGCTTCAATTTCGGCCTCTTTTTTACGTTTAACGTCTTCTTCAACCAGTATTTTATCCCTTAACTTTTTCTTTTCGTTTTCATCAGCAGTTACCGCCAGCGCTTTTTTGTCTTTTTCAATTTGTTTGTTCAGGTCATCAATGTAGGCGTTGTTTACTTTGTTTTTTTCGATAGCTTTTTGGTCGTCACTTTTGTTCGAGCTCT
>DASPJQ010000692.1:0-2142 GCA_035628535.1 Flavobacteriales bacterium
CCTCTCTTGTGGCATACCGGTTATTGCCTATAACGTGGGAGGTATGGCCGAAATTGTGCAGGATACACACGGTAAATTACTTGATGCCGGTGGAGGGCCAAAAGAAATTGCCAGGTCGTTGGAAGAAATATTGACTGCTGATGAAACAATAAAACAAAAACTCAGAAATAACGCCCATGCATTTTGGAATACCCATTTTAATGCTGACAAAAATTACCAGGACTTTATACAAAAACTAATGGTACTCGCTAAAGGGGAACAATTATAAGAACATTCACCGAACTATCTCACCAACTTCCAAAACACGGCCTGCTTCCAGCCTTATCCCTACGGCCACTACAGCACCGGCACCTATTACACAGTTGTCTCCAATTTGCGCACCTGCCCCTATTACTGCCCCCGCGCCTATGTGTACATAATCTCCAACTATACATTGGTGCTCAACAATGCAGCCCGACTGCAAAATAACCCCATGACCAATTGCAGTACCCGAATTCACAATTACCCGCGGACCGATCATTACCCCTTCCCCGCTTTGAATGGTACGGCTGAGCACTGCGGTTTTGTGCAGGGCTATCACCGGATTGCCCAATAATGGAGTAAGCGCTTCTGTTGTTTGCCTGCGCTGTGCATTGTTGGTGATACAAACAAAATAATCGTATTTTTTAGTTCGGCCTGCACCTGTGCATCCGTTTCACTACCCAGGTACCTTAGTGAAAAAGGATCACCTGCATGGACCGCAAGACTTGTATAAGCGGATACAATCTGTCCCTGTGAAAAAAAACAATCGTATACCACGTATGAGTATCCTGAATGGCCGATGAGTGCAATGGTTTTGATGGGTCAAAGGTAAAATTTAACTTCAATTTGTTGTATACGCGAACCCATTCAATCGAAAATGAACATCTTTATTAATGGTGGTATTTTTCGCCTCTGATAATGGTAAAGGCCCGGTATAACTGTTCCATAAAAACAAGCCGTACCAATTGGTGTGAAAAAGTCATGCGTGCAAGTGACAAGTGCATGCGCGCAGTCTTATAGGCTTCGGGGTCAAAACCATATGCCCCGCCTATAATAAAAACCAGTTCTTTGACCGAACCCAATTGCTGCTGCTGTATATAACCTGCAAATTCAACCGATGAAAATTCCTTACCACCTTCATCAAGCAAAACCACCTGGGCTCCTTTGGGAATTTTGGCAGCATACTGTTCCCACTCCTTTTTTTTGAGTTCGTTCACTGGTAGCGAAGCTGCATTCTTCACATCGTTTAACACTACCTGCTCAAAAACCCCGTACCGCGCAAGTCTTTTCTCATATTCTGCACACAACGATTTAATTTCAGCGGGCACAGAACCTATTTGTAAGGTCTTGATTTTCAAAATTTTAATTTGATTTTCAATACAAAGATCACCATAAACAAGGAATTTTTTGGCATTGATTTTGTAAAATACATGCATTTGTTAAAAAATTAGGAACATGGGTCTCTAAATTTTGGAACAGAATTTGCAATTTGAAGAAAAGTTAAAACAAACGAAAATGAAGAAGCTTATTACATTAGTGATGATCCTATGGGCAGGTGTGGCTTTTAGCCAGGACGCTACAACCGATAAGGCTACAAAGGCTTTGCAAACCGGTAATGCGCGCGAGTTGGCATCACTTTTTGCCGATAACCTTGACCTGGTTATTGAGGATGATAATGATATCCGTTCAAAAGACCAGGCTGAGCAGATTGTAAAAAAATTCTTCGAAAAGAATGCTGCAAAATCATTTAAGATCAGCAATTCGGGAACTTCTCCGCTTGGCTTACTGTACCGTATAGGCGAACTTGATACCGCAAGCGGTAAGTACAAGGTAGATTTCAAACTTAAAAAAGTAGGTGAAAACCTTGTGATATCCCAGCTTGAAATTGAAAAAATGTAGGTTAATACCTAAATTATAGAAAAAGCCACCCAAAAGGTGGCTTTTTTATTTGCTTCAAATACCAGCGTGATTGTTTCAAGCAGATTTTACCTAGCTTTGCCCAATGCAACTCACTAAATTTATTGAACTTGCCCTGGCCGAAGACATAGGTGATGGTGACCATACCTCACTTGCCACCATACCCGCCAATGCCCAAAAAAAAGCAAGGTTGCTGGTTAAGGA
>DASPJQ010000693.1:0-2662 GCA_035628535.1 Flavobacteriales bacterium
TCGGTTTCATCATGGCCGTAATCATTTAAAATTTCGTATGCGGTTAATACGTTAGCCTGCCCGCAAACAGAAATAAAATAATCAATATGAATTTGTGGTAAACCCATCAAGCTGTGTCGCCCTGCAGGGGCTCTATTGCTACTCCCATGAATTGTCCAAATTAAATGCCGCTCCTACAGAGCTTAAAGTATTGTTTTCACTGGTTCTGTTGGCGGCTTTCTACCTTAACTCATTTGCTAATTAGTATTTGTCCATGCCCGGATCAATCTCCTCAGCCCAGGCCAAAATCCCTCCTTCAAGGTTATACAAATTTTGAATACCAAACTGTTTTTCCAATTGCACAATGGCTGTAGCGCTGCGCTTTCCACTGCGGCAATGTACAATTACCGGAACATCGTGCTTAAATTTATCGGCATTTTCCAAAACGGTTGCCAGGGGAACAAGTTCGGCACCAATCGAAGCAATTTCCGCTTCGTATTCTTCGCGCACATCAATAAGCTTAAATGGTTCACCAGCATCCATTTTTGCTTTCAATTCTTTTACGGTGATTGATTTCATGGGTTAGTAATGGTTATTTGTTAACGGTTATTCAGGGTTGTGGGTGTGAAGCATGTGCATGCACGCCCCCAAATTATAAAACTTGCTAAAGGTGTAAACCAAAATACGTAAGCTGTTAATACTTTGTTCAAATCTGAAATTTAAATAAATTATTGATTTTTAGTATTTTATAATTCAAGCATTTGTCCCATTCCCGTGCCTATTTAACAAATAACAACCGACCACTGATTTTCTTACTTCGTAACATTCGGGCGCAGGCACCGTTTACTACTCACAATTTGGTAAATTTGTTTTAAATGTAAGTAAGATTTTAGAAGCAAGAAGATTATTTACAAGGCTGATTCTGAAATAAATCAACCTTTAAATCATCAATACTATATGTTGGGTAGCACAAACATAAAACCATTGGTAAAAATCCTTTTTTCAGGGTTTTTCCTGCTTGCATTATCCGGCAGTGTAAATGCACAAAAGGTTAGTTTCAGCGAAGAATTGGTTGCCTGTGAGGACTCACTGAAATTTTACCTTGATTCATTGCGTGCCAGCCGTGACGACCAGCGCAAGCAGCACTGGAACAATAAACTTCGCAAAAAGCTGGCAAAAACGGCCGAATTGCCGGGTGCGTTTGAATATCCGTTTGACAAGTTAATGACCATGGGCAAACTTACCTCGCCCGACAAATATTTCCGCATTTTTAACTGGAACATTGAAAACAATGATTTAACCCATCACTATTATGCATATTTACTGATACCATCGCGTAAAAAAAACAAGGTGGTTGAACTGCTTGACCGATCAAACGGCATTGAACGCCCGGAACCACAGGCATTGACCGAGCAGCGATGGTATGGTTGTTTGTATTATAAAATAATACCCATGAACAACGGTAAAAATGAATACACCATGCTGGCTGCTGACATGAACAACCGTTCGGTAAAAAGACGTTTGATTGAAGTGATGTCCATTACCCGCACCAAAATAAATTTTGGACAGGCTATTTTTGATTACAACGACAAAACCATGCGCAAACGGGTAATATTTGAACATTCGGCTTTATGTCAAATGGCCCTGCGTTATGAAGAAGGAAATTCACGCATCATATTTGATCACCTTGTTCCTGAAAGTCCGCAAACTGAAGGGATGCCAGAATATTATTTTCCTGATGGTACCTATGACGGGCTTGTGCTGGAAAGCGGTCAGTGGAAATATGTAAAAGATTTGAGTGACGTAACCAACCCCAGAAACAAACTGGATAAAATGTATAACGCCCCAAAGGATGCCGATTTCAGCAAAAAGGAACATGATAAAAAAGGCACCCGCGATCGTAAAATCAAAAGTCCTTATAAAGAGAAAAAACCAGAGAATAAATAAATAATTATTTTTTCAGCTTTCAATTTACAATTCACAGTTTACAGTTTTTAGTTTTTCCTGCATTAACCGTTTTCGGCCTGGTTTACCGTTGCCTTTTCATTGTCGCGGTTAAGCATGAACCTGGATGCTTACGATAACATATACCTTACAGGGAGAATTTTATGAGACCGTAGATTTTGATCCCGAATGGCCAACAGTCAGCATGACAGCGAAAGCGAAAATTCACCTTTTATTATTTATCCGAATCCTGCTACAGATATATGCACTTCCAGGCCGATAAAGCTGTTCAGTATTACTTTACAACACCAAGGGTGATGCCGTGCTCTCGCAGCTTTGCAAACCTGGAACAATCATGGTTGATTTGCGTCCACTTCCGGCAGGAATTTACATGGTTTAATCAAGGGGCAATGAAAACAAAGGTTACATGAAACTGGTCAACCAATAAAAAAACAGGATTAATTTTCCGATTCACTTTTTTTGAACGTGCATGCACTCTTTGCCAATACATCTCATGTTTACTTCTAAAAAGATTTTATGTACCATTTCCCATCCTTTAGCACCAGGTTCATGGTTTCCTTCTTTTCTTTGCCTTTGGGCCCGAACTTGATTTCCACTTCGGCTTTGTCGCCCATAATTTCCGTATTCACTACGCCCCCATTGCCAAACCATTCCTTGAATTCAGCCTGGTCATTGGCGCTTGCTGTGGCAACAGTACAAATCTTTTTACAATCGCCAT
>DASPJQ010000694.1:0-3976 GCA_035628535.1 Flavobacteriales bacterium
AATGATTTTGTCATAGTGATGACTGGTTGGATCAGTCACGCCTTCGTGCATGAAATGATATAAACCATGAATGTGCAACTGGCCTGTGGCAAGTACAATCACAATCACAACTGCTCCAACAGGTAAAAAAGTAGCCACGGCTTCAAATACCCTTTTCAGCACCACACCCCATCCTGCCTCTGTAGCATACTGCAATGCAAGGAAAAACAATGCGCCAAGACCAATGGCGAAAAAGAAAAATCCGTTTACCAGCAAATTGGCCCAAAAGCGGGTTTGCTGCGCTTCACCCTCAAGGCAACCGGTAAAAAAACCAATGATGGTTGAAACAAGACCTACGCCAATGAGTCCATAGATAATGTTATTGCCTCTTTTTGATATTGTATATGTATTTGAATCGCTCATAATCTCTTTTATTAAACCCGTTTATCTTGTTTTAGTGGTATCGGCAACAGCAGGCGCTGCAGTTGTATCAACCGGATAGTTTCCGCCATTTTGCAATGCCTTTACCCAGAAAATAACTTTCCAGCGTTCTTCCTGGTTAAGCTGACCGGCATGCGGACCCATCATATTCTTACCATAAGTAATCGTGTGGAACATTTTTCCTTCGGGCAATGTTTTCAATGCACCGCTATAGGAAGGAATACCGTCAAATTTTCCATTCATGGCAATCTGCCCCTGCCCGTCACCTTTTTCACCGTGACAGTGAATACACATTTTTTCGTAAATAATTTTTCCTTCTTCAACCACTTCCTTGCTGTAAGGAATTGGGTTTTTAAGGTACATTCCCGCAGCCTCATAACCGTCAGCTGTATTTGGATATGGATACGGCATGTTGAATATGGCTTTTGACGGATCCATGCTGAACGGAATGGTTCCATCAGGCGGAGTCATGGCCGAAAGCTGATCGGGATGATGATAATCCACGTACGCTTCAACAGCGCTTGAACGGTACATGTCGGGCATGTATTCGTAGCCGGGGCTGTTCGGATCTTTTGTACAGGCCACAAACGTTAAGGCTGCGGCAACTGTAAATATGTATTTTGAACGGATCATCGTAAATTAAGCTTCTATGTCTCTAACATCAAGTTCAACAATTCCTGTAGATTTCAACAGGCTCTGAATTTTATCTTCGCTCATGCCGTGATTTTCGGCCGTGCGTATTTCCAAAACAAATTTATCGTCAGTAGTGCGCGGGTCGGGATTGCGTGGCGGCATACCAGGCAAGGTCTTGTTGCGCAACAAATATGTCAATGCCATACCGTGTGCAGCGCAAAAAACGGTAAACTCAAAAATTGGCGGAATGAATGCCGGCAGGTTTTCAAGCATGGTACCGTTGGGTTTACCGCCTACAATCATGGGCCAGTCGGAAATCATGAAATACTTGATTCCGAAAATTGCCGTCATGGTACCCGTAATTCCGTAAAGGAAAGCGCAAATACCCAAACGGGTGTGCTGCACGCCAATTACAGGATCAATTCCGTGGATCGGGAACGGTGAAAAAGCGTCACTCACGTGAACACCTTCGCCCACAAGTTTTTTGGCGCCCTCAAGGCACTTGTGGTCGTCATCATACATTGCGTAATATACTTTATTTGCCATTGTCGTAAGTTCTTAATTCGTTAGCTTGTTTTCCTGTATAAACCGCCTTCGGCTTTCCAGGCCTCTTCTTTATAGCTTTCACCCGAAGTTTTCAAAATTGATTTCAACTCGTTCAGGGCAAGCACCGGGAAATACCGTGCAAACAGCAGGAAAAGCGTGAAGAAAATCCCGATTGTTCCGATAAAAATACCTATGTCAACAAAAGTCGGGTGGAACCAGGTCCAGCTTGATGGCACGTAATCGCGGTGGAGCGAAGTCACAATGATTACAAAACGCTCAAACCACATACCGATGTTCACCACAATTGACATGATGAAGGTAAAGGTCAGATTCCTTCTCCATTTTTTCACCCAGAAGAGCTGTGGTGAAATTACGTTACAGGTCATCATGCTCCAGTATGACCAGGCATAGTCGCCACTGAAACGGTTGATGAACGCATATGATTCATATTCCACGCCTGAATACCATGAAACGAATAACTCGGTTAAGTAGGCTACACCTACAATTGAACCCGTAACAATAATTACGATGTTCATGTACTCAACATGCTTAACAGTTACATAGTTTTCAAGCTTCATCACTTTGCGCATGATTAACAGGAGCGTTAACACCATGGCAAATCCTGAAAATACTGCACCGGAAACGAAATAGGGAGGGAAAATGGTTGTATGCCATCCCGGAACAATTGAGGTGGCAAAGTCGGTTGACACAATGGAGTGAACCGAGAATACGAGTGGGGTTGACAACCCTGCAAGTACCAGCGAAACAATTTCAAAACGGTTCCATGCTTTGGCGTTTCCTGTCCATCCAAAACTTAAAATGCTGTAAACTTTTTTGGCCACCGGTTTGGTCATCCTGTCGCGAATAGTACCAAAGTCGGGAATTAAACCGATGTACCAGAATACAAGTGATACCGTGAAATACGTTGAGATGGCAAACACGTCCCACAAAAGCGGTGAGTTAAAGTTCACCCACAACGAACCGAACTGGTTTGGTAAGGGAAGCACCCAGTAGGCACACCATACGCGACCCATATGCATTACCGGGAAAAGGGCCGCCATGATTACTGCAAAAATGGTCATCGCTTCGGCTGACCTGTTAACGGCCATGCGCCAACGCTGACGGAATAACAACAATACTGCCGATATCAGGGTTCCAGCGTGACCAATACCTACCCACCATACAAAGTTGGTAATGTCCCAGGCCCAGTTTACTGTTTTGTTCAAACCCCATGTACCGATTCCCGTTCCAATGAGGTAGAAAATACAGCCTATTCCCCATAAGGCAATAATGCCCGCAATGGTTACGGCTATATACCAGCCACGCGATGCTTTTGACTCGATGGGCTTACAAATATCCTCGGAAATATCGTGATAGGTCTTATGACCGTCAATTAACGGTATCCGGATCTGTGCTTCTCTTACTGCTGACATGTGTAATGCTATTTAAAAAATTATGCGTGTTTCTCTTCTTTTTTACCTTCTTCACCATGACCTTCATGGTGACCGTGTACTGCTTTCTTTTTAGGAATAAGCCTGGTCTCCTCGGTATTTCGAACTTTCACCATGTAATAAATGTTCGGTTCAATACCCACTTCTTCAAGGGCCATATACGCACGGTCCATTTGCGATTCTTTGCGAACGGTTGATGTGGTGTCGTTCCAATCGCCAAATTTGATTGCGTCAGTAGGACAGGCTTCCTGGCATGCCGTTACCACATCGCCATCAACCAGCTTGCGACCGGCTTTCTTGGTCATGAGTTTGCCTTCCTGGATACGTTGAACACAGAATGAACATTTTTCCATTACACCGCGTGAACGAACAGTCACATCAGGGTTCAATACCCAACGTGCGGTGTCATCTGATGCAGGATTTACATGCTTGAATTTCTTATAATCCTGGTAGTTGAACCAGTTAAACCTGCGCACTTTGTATGGGCAGTTGTTTGCACAGTAACGCGTACCGATGCAACGGTTGTATGTCATTTGGTTCAATCCCTCTTTGCTATGGGTGGTTGCCAATACCGGGCAAACTGTTTCGCACGGAGCGTGGTTACAGTGTTGGCACAGCATGGGCTGGAACAATACCTGCGGGTTGGCGGCAGGAATTTCCATGTTGCCATATGTTGCAATAACGCCTTCGCCTTTTTCCATGGCTTCGTCCATGGTAGTATCAGAACTATAGTAACGGTCTATGCGCAACCAGTGCATGTCACGCGACCTGCGCACCTCGTCCTTACCCACAACCGGAACGTTGTTTTCAGAGTGGCATGAGATGATACAGTTACCACAACCTATACATGAGTTCAGGTCAATGGTCATTACCCAGCGGTGGCCAACATGTTCAATGGGGTGTTTTTCCCAAAGGTCAATTTCCTT
>DASPJQ010000695.1:0-8020 GCA_035628535.1 Flavobacteriales bacterium
ATCCACCAATGCTTTTGTTGCCTAAATTTGATGTTGTTGTTGATATTCGCGCGTGTGTTTTATTGCAAAAAAGAACAACTTATTTGCAAATTAACGTCTGAAAAACAGGTAACTTAAACACTCTTACACATGAAATGGATTAAACTATTGGTGATATTTTTATTGGCCACCGGTAATACCTTTTCTCAATTTGTCATTACACCAGGAGGTGGTGCAGCAGGTGTTACATCGGCTATCGGAGGACCTGGCGTAACCATTTCAGGCGTAACCATTAATTGCAATGCTGCTTCCTATGGCTCATTTACCGGTGGGGGAGCTACCAGTATGGGTATTACAAATGGTTTGATTTTAACGACTGGCGATGCGGCTGCTTTGCCCGGTGCAAACCTTACCTCGGCCGATGATTACAGTTTTTGCGTGGGTACCATTTTTAACGATCCCCAACTAACAGCACTTGAGCCCAACGCCAATGAAGATGTTTGCATTATTGAGTTTGACGTAGTGCCGCAATGCAATAATATAAGCATAACATTTGTATTTGGCTCTGATGAGTATATGAACTGGGTTTCGGCAGGATTCAATGACGCCTTTGGTTTTTTTGTATCAGGGCCCAACCCTTCAGGCGGAAGCTACGTGAATCAAAATATTGCGCTTGCACCACCTGCAATTCCCGTTAGTATTGATAACATCAACGCAACTACGAATGCTATTTATTATGTAGACAATGAAACAGGTACAACCAACCATTTTGACGGGCACACAACCGTGCTAACACCAACGCTGAATGTTACACCGTGCGAAACCTATCATTTTAAACTTGCCATTGCCGATGCCGGTGACTGTTTTGTTGATTCGGGCGTACTCATTGATTTGATTCAATGTACCAATCCTACCGTACTTACGTCAACACCCAGCGCCTGTAATCCTGCTGACAATTCCTACAGTGTTTCAGGATCGCTTACATTTACAAGCTCACCGTCATCAGGTACATTAACCATTACCAATTCCTGTGGAGGTTCGCAGGTATTCAGCGCCCCCTTTACAAGCCCAATTAATTACAATTTTACAGGATTAACATCAAACGGCTCGCCTTGTACGGTCTCAGCAAGTTTTTCAGCAACACCATTATGTCCTCCTATTACAAGTAATTATACTGCTCCTTCGCCTTGTACTACGCCTTGTTTAATCACCTTCTTTAACGCCAATGTAAGCGCACCAATTTGCGGTGCTGTTGGCGGAACATATGATGTTTCGGGTATGGTAAACACCAGCGCTGCGCCTGCAACGGGAACGTTAACGGTAAGTACTACCTGTGGCGGTTCACAGGTATTCACTGCCCCTTTTGCTGCCAGCATACCGTATACCATAACGGGATTACCGGCAAATGGTGCCGCTTGTACCATAACAGCTGTTTACAGTGCCGACCCAGCGTGTACCCAATCCATAGCCTATACGGCACCAACCTGCCCGTGCAACATGGATAATCTTTTTGTAAACATTGGTGCCTGCAACAGTTCGACCAATACCTATGATGTTACCGTTGACCTTGATTTCAGCTCACCTCCTGCAACCGGTACATTAACGATTGATGTATGTGGAACGGTTCAAACCTTTTCAGCACCGTTCACATCGCCTATGTCGGTTAACTTTACAGGCTTGCCTACGGGCGTAGGTTCGTGCACCGTTACCTGTTCTTTTAGTGCGAGTCCTGGTTGCAACATAAGTTTAACCTATACAGCACCGGCCGATTGTTCGTGCCCGGCCGATGCAGGAACATTTACCACTACCATGACAGGAAGTGGCATAACTGATTACGTACTGTGTTATGGTGACCAGGTTGATATTACTTCCAATGGCGATGGAACACCGCCAGCTGATTTGAGTGATCCGTTTGTTGCCTACAACCCTGGTATCTGGATATTAATTTATGCCTGCCCGCCAACACCCGGCATTGATATTCTTTCGGACCCGTGTTTCCTTGGTGTTTCACCGTTTACCGATGATTTTGGAAACATGAGCGATGTGAACGATTTATTCATTATTAATTCGTTTGCCCCCGGCACCTTCACTGACAATACGGTTTATTATGTTCCTGTTACCATGTACGATGTAACTACAGGAACGTACAGCTTATATCCTCCACCTGATTTGTGTTTTGACCTGGGTACGCCCATTCCTGTTACGTACTTACCCGATATAACCGCTTCCGGTGTTGAAAACTGCGCTGCCGGGACGGTAACCGTAACAATAAACGGTGGGCATCCCGAAATATTCGGAACAAATTTTACAGCATCCAATCTATCCCCTGCAACGGCATCGTTTGTGAATACAACGTGCGGTAATGGCGGCACCATTGTTATTTCAGGATTGAATAACGGTGATGTGTACTCGTTTGATATTACTGATGCCAACGGTTGTCCGCATACGTTTACTGGCGGACCATTTACCGGCCCAACCACACCTGTTATAAACCCTGCCGGGCCATTTTGTACCAGTGATCCTGCCGTTAACATGACAGCCAGCATTGGCGGTGGTACCTGGACCGCATCGTGCGGTGGTTGCATAACAGCTGGTGGTAATTTTAACCCGGCAACAGCTGGTGTTGGAACATTTGATATTATTTATACCCTGCCAGGGTGCTCAATTCCCGATACCATTAGTGTAACGGTGAATTCAACGTTTGATGCAACCATTACACCACAAGCTGCAATTTGTGAGAGCGCGGGTACTGTAACATTTATGGCCGTTGATCCGGGTGGAGCCTGGAGTGCAACCTGTGGCGCGTGCATCAATGCAGGAACCGGAACATTTGATCCTGCTATTTCAGGTCCCGGAACATTTACCATCACCTATAACATTGGTGGAAGCTGTGGTGATATAGATACCGAAGTGTTTACCGTTAATCCCGATTCCGATGCAAGTTTTGTTGTGGTTACGCCTTTGTGTACGGCCGATCCTGCAGTTACATTTACACCAGCACAACCCGGTGGTACATGGAGTGCAACCTGCGGTGCGTGCATTAATGCTGCAACAGGCAGTTTTGATCCGTCCGTTGCAGGAACCGGAACATTTACCATTACGTATTCAATCGGGGGAGCTTGTCCTGCATCATCATCAAACCCGGTTACCGTACAGGACCTTGCCATTGTTTCCATTGACACAACCGGTACTTTATGTTTTGGTTCAACCGATGGAACAATTACCATTAATGCACCGGGAGCAAGTTCATACAGTATTGACAATGGCGTGACGTTTCAGGCAAGCAACGTATTTACAAATTTGCCTGCAGGAACATACAACATTGTTGTGCAAAGTGCCGGTGGTTGTACAGCCGCTGGAACTGCAACAATTGATTCGCCAACTGCTGTAACAGCTATACCGGGTGGTAATGATGAAACCTGTTTTGGTGCCTGCGATGGATTTGCAGTTGTTGCTCCCGGGGGAGGAACATCTCCTTACACTTTTTCATGGACCGGTCCGGCAACCGGCACCAATGCTTTATTGCCTGATTTATGTTCAGGTACGTATAATGTAACGGTAACGGATGTCAACGGGTGTACTGCAACAGCAAGCCAGGTAATAAATGGTCCTGTTGCGGTAGCCATTACGGGAACACCGGTTGTGCAACCTACATGCAATGGCGGTTCAAACGGAAGCATTACGGTTAACGCAACCGGTGCGACACCGTTTACCTATTCAAACAATGGAGGAACAACATTCCAGGCATCCAATGTATTTACGGTCGCTGCAGGAACATACACCATTGTTGCGCAAGATGCCAATGGATGTACGGCAACAACCACAGTAGTTGTTGGCGAGCCTACACCTGTAACCGTTACCTCAAGTCCTGACGTTACCATTTGCATTGGCCAAAGCACAACCATAGGCGTTACTCCTGCAGGCGGTACCGGGCCTTATACATTTGTTTGGGACCATGGGCTGCCCAATGCAGCTTCGCATACGGTAACACCACTCATAACACCTGACGTATATAATGTAAGCGTTACGGATGTAAATGGATGCGGCCCGGCCGTGGAGTCAATTACGGTTACATTGAATCCGCCTTTAAGTGTTACCGCCAATACTTCGCAAAGCATTTGTCCGGGCGCCAGTGTTAACATTAGCGCCACAGGTGCAAGCGGTGGCGATGGTAACTATACCTATACCTGGACCAACAGTGTTGACGGAACAACGTTAAATGGCGCAAACCAAACCGTGAGCCCATCGGTACAAACTGATTATACTGTAACCATTACTGATGGATGCGGGACCCCGGCCGCCCAATCAACCATTACCATTGGCATTTATCCATTACCGGCAATCAGTTATGGTCCTTACGCAACACAAGGGTGCTCACCACTGTCGGTTTCATTTGCTAACTTTACAAGCGCAGGGAGCAGCCCGACATGTTTCTGGGATTTTGGGGATGGGAACACAAGCACCGATTGTGACCCCACACATGTATACACTATACCGGGATGTTATGATGTTACGTTGAATATGGTAACAAGTGACGGATGCGCTATTGATACCGTTGTGAACAATAATGTTTGCGTATTCCCGGTTCCCGTTGCCGATTTTACTTTCGGCCCGCAACCAACCGATGTTTTCTTCACCGAGATTGCTTTCTCAAACCTTACCCTGGGAGGTTCAACCTATAGTTGGGATTTTGCTGGTCTTGGTACGAGTACACAAGTAAATCCGACTTTCACCTTCCCGGTTGATTCGGGCGGAACGTATAAAGTATGTTTGGAAACGGTTAATTCAGATGGTTGCTACGATTCCACCTGCCATTATGTTGTTATCAACGATGTTTTCCTGATTTATGTTCCGAATGCGTTTACCCCGGAAGGTGACGGCACCAACGAGATATTCCTTCCAATAATTCAGGGTGAAGACCCTCAAAGTTATGAGTTGTTTATTTTCAACCGGTGGGGTGAAGTTATATTCCAGTCAAACAACAAACAAATTGGCTGGGATGGAACGCACAAGGACGTAATGAGCAAAGAAGATGTTTATGTGTGGAAAATCCGTTTGAAGAGAAAAGACATAGAGGAGCGTAAGATTTACGTTGGACACGTTACCCTGTTAAGATAATTCTTTTTTACTGTTTCATTTTGAAAGGCTGTTTTCACCATTCATGTATGCATTAAATGTGGTTAGGTATATACCCGTGTTCTGAAAAAACGGGTATTTTTGAAAAAAACACCCGTGGACAATATAACATTCATAAAATCGCGTATAACAGCGTCAATTGTTGTCAAGCAGCAACTGTTAACGGATACGGTTTTGCTTGAAACCATAAATAAAGTTGTAAGCGAAATTGTAAACATATACCGCAACAATGGAAAAGTATTGTTTTGCGGCAACGGGGGCAGTGCTGCCGATGCACAACATATAGCCGCTGAACTGTCAGGAAGGTTTTATAAGGACCGTGAGCCTTTGTATGCCGAAGCGCTTCACGTAAACACCTCCTACATGACAGCGGTGGCTAACGATTATTCATTCGATGAAGTTTTTTACAGGCTTGTTAAAGCCATGGGGCGCAAAGGTGACATGTTGGTTGGTATATCCACTTCGGGGAATTCAACAAATGTACTTGCCGCGCTTGAAAAAGCAAATGAATTGGGAATGGTTACGGTTGGAATGACCGGTGAAACAGGCGGCCTCATGAAAACGCATTGTACACATTTGTTAAACATACCATCTTCTGATACGCCCCGCATCCAGGAAAGCCATATTCTTGTGGGCCATATTATATGTGAAATGGTGGAAAACCAGTTGAGCGTATAAAAACTGGTTATTGATCAATCAGCCGAGCCAGTCAATTCCCTTTTTTAAGAAATCCAGGGTTTGCTTTTCAGGTGAATTTAACGGAGGTTTATAATTGTATTTCCAACCGGCTGTTTCAGGCAAACTCATGAGTATGGATTCAATGCGGCCCCCTGTTTGCAAACCGAACTTTGTACCGCGATCATATACCAGGTTGAATTCAACATAGCGCCCTCTGCGGAGCAATTGCCATTGCTTGTTTTCATCGGTAAAAGGCTTGCGCATGGTGGCAAGGCACTGCTCTTCGTATAACGGATAAAAATCCATCCCAACATTGCATACAAATTCAAACAATTGTTGCCAGGTTTGGTTTTTTTCGGGTACCAGGTGATCAAAAAATATACCGCCAATTCCCCGTGTTTCGTTGCGGTGAGGAATGAAAAAATACTCATCGGCCCGGGTTTTGAATGCGGGATACCAGGCGGGGTTGTGTTTGTCACAAACGCTTTTTAAACCTGAATGAAATTTTTTTGCAAGGTTTTTATCAATATAATGCGGTGTAAGGTCAATGCCGCCACCAAACCATTTTTTGCCCGAATTGGTTTCAAAGTACCGTATGTTCATATGGATGATGGGTACCATGGGACTGTTAGGGTGCAGTACAATGGAAACTCCCGTTGCAAAAAAAGTTTTTGTTTCGGCCCCGAATTCTGATTTTAACGCTTCGGGTATTGTGCCCCATACTTCTGAAAAATTGACTCCGCCCTTTTCAAGCAGGTTACCGTGTTGGATGACACGGCTTAAACCGCCACCTCCCTCTTCATACCTCCATTCATCAGATGAGAATGCGGCTTTACCGTCAAGTTTTTGTACGTTGGAACAAATGAACGATTGTATTTTCCTGAATTCAGCCGCTATTTGTTCGCGCCCGGGATCAGTCATTTTTTTGCGGAATTAGTTTATAGTTTTCGTACTTAAGGATATATACGTTTTTGTTAAGACAACCGCTGGTCTCATTCATTTTAGTGAAAATAAAACGTGTTTGGTTCATGGTAATGTCATAGTTCTGCACCATGTTGGAAAAATCAAGCCCATGTTGTGCATAACCCGCCATCCAGAAAAAGGCAAGGTCAAAACCCATCATGGCGTATTTGTCGGGATCGGTTTTGTACCGGTTACGAAAACCTTTTATAAACTTATGCACGTGCAAGGTGTCAAAATCCACCAGCGTTGGAGCAGGTACATGTACATTGCATTTTAACTTATGCAGGATATCCATTTGGTCCCACTTAATCCACTCATCGGTGCCAAAAACGGTAACTTTATAGTCCTTATGATAGTGTTTTGACAGGAATTTGTGCAAATTGGAAAGTGTACTGCTTACATAGGAAAAATCATTACTAGGCACAATCAGCACATTCATTTTATCTTTTCGTAAAATGGATTCAATGGTGTTGGTTGATAAAAAGTCAAGTTGCAATGTGCGTATGGAATCTTTTTTGCCGGTTTGTTCGAAGAAATATTTATTAAGGTGTTTTTTATAGGCTTTTTGAACCCCCGCGTCATTTTTACCACGACCATCCACTAAAATAATGTTTTCATTTTTGAAATTTGAAATGAGGAATCGGCTGGACTCATCAGCTATTACCGATGCGGTGGTAATTGACTTAAACACAAAAGGATTGTCAAGCATAACTTTGTTTGAACAGGCCACCGGGATAAGCATGGGGATTTTATTTTCTTTGGCGGCTTTTGCTGTTAATTCAATCCAGTCAAATGGTCCTATAAGCAGGTCAAGGTTTTTGAATTCGGATGTTTGAAAGATCTTTTTATAGGAAGCAGAATCCTTCTGGACGTCAAATATTCTTAAATTAGTATTGACCCCGGCTTTTTTAAGCGAGTCAAGCGCCATTTCAACACCCAATTGAAAATCCAGCGCCTGCCGCGTTGGCTCGTATAACGTTAGTCTTGCTTTTTGATCCTGTGATTCCATGAAATCCTTGTTTTTGTCAAGCATAAATGGAAGAATTACGCCAACATTGTATACGTTTTTTTTGCCTGTTTTAAATACCGATGGTATGTTTGTGTTGAGCAGCGTATCAGGCTTAACCATGGTCAAATGGCTTGCCTGGTTATTGTTAACAACCGAAACGGGTGTTACTTCCCAACTTTTATAGAGCGCAAGCTTGGATTCAGGGGCAGCCAGTTTAATGGTTGTGTTTGCTTTCAACCCTTCGGTCAACCCGTT
>DASPJQ010000696.1:0-1142 GCA_035628535.1 Flavobacteriales bacterium
CCCATATCAACATCAAAACCAATGTCGGCAAAAGAAGTGGCAATTACTTTGGCGCCACGGTCGTGACCGTCCTGCCCGAGTTTGGCTACCATGATGCGTGGGCGCCTGCCACCAAGTTGTGCAAAGGTATCAGACAGTTCACGCGCTTTTATAAACTCTTTGTCCTGCATAATTTCTCCTGAATAAACTCCTGAAATGGAATGAATGGTGGCTTTGTACCGCCCAAAAACTTTTTCGAGCGCATCTGAAATTTCGCCCAGTGTTGCGCGCTCGCGGGCAGCCTCAACGCTTAGTTCCAATAAATTTATGTTTTCATTGCGCGCGGCCGCTGTCAATTTATCAAGCAAACGGCTCACTTTTTCATTACTGCGTTTTGCTTTGATTTGTTTAAGCCGCTCAATTTGCTGCGTAATAACTTTGTGGTTGTCCACTTCAAGAATCTCAATTGCTGTTTTTTCATTGGTTGTATATTCATTTACACCCACAATAATGTCTTTACCGCTATCAATGCGCGCTTGCCTGCGGGCTGCCGCCTCTTCAATGCGCATTTTGGGTATTCCCGCCTCAATGGCTTTGGCCATGCCCCCGGCTTTTTCAACTTCTTCAATCAGAGTCCAGGCTTTTTCAATCAGCGCATTCGTTAAATACTCAACGTAATTTGATCCGCCCCAGGGGTCCACCACATCACAAATGCCCGTTTCGGCCTGTAAATAAATTTGGGTGTTGCGGGCAATGCGTGCGCTGAAATCGGTTGGCAGGGCAATGGCTTCATCCAGGGCATTGGTGTGTAACGATTGTGTTCCGCCCAGGGCCGCTGCCATGGCTTCAACACATGTGCGCGCCACGTTATTGAACGGGTCTTGCTCGGTCAAACTCCAGCCGCTGGTTTGGCAATGAGTACGCAAGGCCAGTGATTTATTGTTGGTAGGCTTAAACTGCTTTACAATGCGTGACCACAAGATGCGCGCTGCACGCATTTTGGCCACTTCCATAAAATGGTTCATGCCAATGGCCCAAAAAAACGACAAGCGTGGTGCAAAATCGTCAATGTTCAACCCCGCTTGAATACCGGTGCGCAAATATTCCAACCCATCGGCCAGTGTATACGCCAATTCAATGTCGGTCGTAGCACCTGCCTCCTG
>DASPJQ010000697.1:0-7437 GCA_035628535.1 Flavobacteriales bacterium
ATGGTATTGTTGGCGATGCTTTCCAGGTGGTGCCCCAATTAATTGAGGCTGCGAAGAAATTTAAAGCTTCGCACAATTGATTTTTTGGCTTATATTTATAGAAAAAACCAAGAGTGGGAAATAAGGCCCCGGAGATGGAAAAAATTAAATTAGAAATCATAGGACTTTCATATAGTCAAACTCAAAGCGGTGCTTATGCATTGGTTTTGGGTGAGGCAAACGGTAAACGCAGGCTCCCGATTATTATTGGTGGTTTTGAAGCACAATCCATAGCCATTGAGTTGGAAAAAATGACGCCCAGCCGTCCCTTAACACATGATTTATTCAAAACCATGGCAGGGAGTTTTGACATTGCCATTAAGGAAGTCATAATTTACAACCTGGTTGAAGGAATTTTTTACGCCAAGATTGTTTGTGCAACCGGAAATAAAATTGAAGAAATTGATGCACGCACAAGCGATGCCATTGCACTGGCCGTGCGTTTTAAATGTCCTGTATATACCTACGAATTTATTTTGAGTTCAGCGGGCATTGTACTGGACGAAAATGCCGAGCGTGAACTGGAAGAAGGCGAAGAAGAAATGGAGGACCTGCATGAAGAAGAGCAGGAACCTGTGGAAAAAAAACCGGCCCTGAGCGGTTTGCCCGAAGCAGAACTGGAAAAACGGTTGCAGCAGGCTATTGAGGACGAAGACTACGAACGGGCTTCGCGCATACGCGATGAGCTCAACAAAAGACGCAAAAAATAAATCCCCTTATACATATACCAATTTAAAGATTGGTATTTTCATGTCATGAGCATTAAAATCAGGCTTACCTTCATGAGTTTTCTCCAGTTTTATATTTGGGGGGCCTGGCTCATCACTATAGGTAATTATTGGTTTGGGACAAAACAATGGGGCGGTGCCGAATTTGGTGCGATCTTTTCAACCCTGGGGCTTTCGGCCATTATCATGCCTGCGCTCACAGGAATAATTGCCGACAAATGGGTGAATGCCGAAAAATTATATGGGGTTTTGCATATTTTGGGCGGAATAGTCCTGTTTTACATTCCACAGGTTGAAACACCAGGTGCATTTTTTTGGGTCATATTTGCAGCCATGCTGTGCTACATGCCTACCATATCATTGTCCAATTCCATTGCATACACCATACTTAAAAAAAACAATTACGATGTAATTAAAGTATTTCCTCCTATTCGGGTGTGGGGCACCATTGGTTTTATTGCCGCCATGTGGACAACCAACCTTACCGGGAACAAAGCTTCGGCAAACATGTTTTATATTTCAGCTGTTTCAGCTGTTGTGTTGGGCATATATTCATTTTTCCTTCCTAAATGTCCGCCACAAAAGCTGATTTCAGAAAAATCAAGCCTGGTTCAAAAACTGGGACTTAATGCGTTTAAATTATTCGGAACCTATAAAATTGCCGTCTTTTTCATATTCGCCATGTTCTTAGGTGCTGCCTTGCAATTAACCAATATGTATGGTGATGCATTTCTTTCCGATTTTGAAAAAATGCCCCACTATGCCGACTCATTTGTGGTAAAATATTCGACCATTATCATGTCCATTTCACAGGTATCAGAAACGCTTTTTATTCTTGCCATTCCTTTTTTCTTAAAGCGGTTCGGTATAAAAACCGTTATGCTCATTGCCATGCTGGCCTGGGTGCTTCGGTTTGGTTTGTTTGCCTATGGCGATCCCTCAACCGGACTTTGGATGATCATACTCTCTTGCATCGTATACGGCATGGCTTTTGATTTTTTCAATATCTCGGGGTCGTTGTTTATTGAAACCACTACTGATTCAAACATTCGTTCAAGCGCTCAAGGTTTATTCATGATGATGGTAAACGGATTTGGGGCCGTGATAGGAAGTTCGGTAAGCGGTTATCTTATTGACCGGTATTTTATTATTAACGGAGGAAAAGACTGGCAAAATATCTGGCTTTGTTTTGCCGCATATGCACTTGTAATTGCAGTGTTGTTTGCTATCATGTTCAGGCATAAACACAGGCCGGAAGAACTGGGAAAAGTGAAGCATTGAGGAATTTTAAATGTGGGATTTCAAATAATGAAATATCCACATTTGAAATTTATTCAAACTTCTTCTTCAATTTCAACATCACCCTTTCCATTACCGCATCAGGACATGAGGCCCCGCTGGTTAAAATAATGGTAAACGGACGTTTGTCACCAATAAAACCCCCGGTATGCACCATCTTTTTATTGGGATAGTCAAAATGGTTGATCGAATTATCATCGCCTATTTCGGTCTCATTTTTGATGAAAAAGGTTTTGAATTTTTGCTCCAGCAATTCCACCAGGTGCGAAGTATTTGAACTGTTGTATCCGCCAACCACGATGGCTATGTCGGCTTCAACATCCATTAACGCAAGGGTGGCTTCCTGGTTATCATTGGTAGCATAACACAACGTATCGCGCGTATCAGCAAAATGGTTTTTCAAATCGGGCTCACCGTATTTTTCCTTCATGGTTTGTTTGAAAAAATCGGCAATGGCCTGTGTCTCGGTAGCAAGCATGGTTGTTTGGTTGATGACGCCCACTTTTTGCAGGTCCTTATCAACGTTGAACCCTTCTGAAAACCTTCCTTTAAATTCTTCATAAAATTGATCGGCCGGCTTTGTTCCTTTTATATATGCTGCAAGCATTTCGGCCTCTTTCATATCACGCAATACAACCGAATGCGAATACCTGTTGCTGTGTGAGAACGTAGCGCGTGTCTCTTCGTGTTTGGCTTTTCCGTGAATCAGAATCGTATACTTTTCATTGCCCAGTTTTTGTGCACGGTTCCACACTTTTTCAACAAACGGACAGGTAGTATTGTATTTTTCGGTTTGAATACCTTTATCGGCCAGCAATTTTTCAATTTCAAGGGTGGTACCAAAAGCAGGAATTACCACAACATCATCAGTCTTTAATTCATTCCATTGCACAAAATGGTTCCCTTCGGTATCCATAATGAATTTTATACCGTTGGCTTCAAGGTCAGCATTCACCTCCGGATTATGGATCATCTGGCTCAATAAAAAAATACGTTTCCCTTCGTTTTCATGCAATGCCTTGTAAGCGATTTCAATGGCGTTTTCCACCCCGTAGCAGAAACCAAAATGGCGGGCCAGGTAAAACCGTACGTTCCCAAAATTTATAAAACTGGGTGAAAAATCCTGTTTGCGCGGGTCTTCACGTTTCCGCTTTTCCTTAATATCTGCAATTAAAGGCGATTTATAATATTCGGGGATTTGGAATGATTTCACTGTACAAATTTACTCCTTTTTTCGACACAGAGGCGCGTAGAAACAGCGTCATCACAGGGAAAATCGCTGTGTTTCTCAGTGCCCTCTGTGCCAAACAAACAAAAAATATTTTCTTAATCAAGATCTACCCAGCTTCTCCTGCGCTGTAACCTCAAATCCTGTAAAATACTTGCTTTTACATTTAACGTAATCACATAACTTTTGCGCGGGCCAAATGGAATAACCGTTGTACTGAATTCCCAGCAATGCAAATCATAATACAAACTCAGCTCGGTATAACTCAATTTTTTGGCCACAAAATCATAGTTGGTATTATACCCTAACTTCATTTTGCGTGTGATGCCTATATCACCGCGCAGGCCTATTGATTGGGTCATTAACACAGTGTCAAGCGTACCCTGGAAAACACGGTTAAAATTCAGGTTGTAACCAGCCGAAATGGTGAGCGGCACATCAAAATCAACATAGGCATTGTTGTTCTTTTTAATGGATTCCAATTCCTCCTCTTCATCGGCCGTAAGTTCCTTTGGTTTTTCTTTCGGCTTGCGCGCTTTGGCCTTGAATGTATAATTCACGGCCAGGTTATTGAGCGTAACGCGTCCAAGGCCTTTGCCTTTGTTCCAGTAGTATTCACGCGTTATAACACCGTTTTCATAGTAATAAGGGTCCAGCACCGATGAATAAACAATGTTGAGCACTTTAAAAAACGTATTACGCGCGCTGAACTGGATATTGCTCAGGTTGAGCGAGTCTTTTACCAGGTCATAATTGGCATTTACCTGGAAATTTTCGATAATTGGAATTTTTACAAAACCGGTAATGGTGTCTTGTAACGATCGTTTTTTCAATTCCAGGCTGTTTACAAGAGAAATACCAATGGTACCCGATTCACCTGTTGAAGGACGGCCGAATACGCCCAGGTCAAACGGGGAATAGGAAACGAACGTTCCTGCCGAATCAACCTGCACCTGTTCGGTAAAATCAAAATTGGGCCTGTAGGCAAAATTGATGGATGGTGTAAGTATATGCCTGAGCCTGGGTCCGCTTGATTTTTTGCCGGAATACATGCCAAATATGCGTGTGGTCAGCGATGCGTTATATGAATATTCAAAATTACGGGTGAATCCGTGCAAGGTGTCGGTTTGCAATTCGCTTCCGATATAAGTTTTGTTCAACGATTGGAAATACCAACGTTCAACCATGTTTACCGAGGGATTAAATGTAAACCGTTGTCCAAACAGTTTCATGCTTGTACTTACCGCGGCATTGTGTTTGACCCCATTCCGGCTATGGCTGTTGATAAGCGTATTGATGTTACTGAAGCTATACAAACTATCACCAGCACTTACATCGTTGCGCATGTTTGAACTCATGGTTACCCCTATGTTGGCAAGGCCCCTGGCAAACACCCCCGGACTCACTTTGTTTTTGGTCAACACACCCAATGGAAAAAAACGGTTCACATTCAACGTAAGTTCGGGGGCCGTTACCGTTATAGTTTTGGCCAACCTGTTTTGGTTGTGGCGCAGGTTGGTTGAAAGGCTGAAGGGGGTGCCAAGCCAGGTACGGGTGTAGCTGACGTTTGACTGGAATGAACTGGACAAATAATCCTGGGCATATGTATTGAAATTGTTCTGGAAGTTTGTTTGCGTTCCAAAATTCACATTGGCCGTAAACCGTGAACCGGGTCTTGATTTAGGGTCCTGGTTGTGGGTCCAGCGAATAAAAAATTCGTTTGACTTTTGAAAATCGGGAAACTCTTTTTCACCTGTCCTGAACTGGCTGAAACTTAAATTCACGTTGCCGTTGAAACGGTAACGCAGCTTATAACGTGTAATGTTTTTCAGAGCCCAGCTCCCACGCGAATAAACGTCACCCAAAAACTGCATGTCCATTTTTTTACCAATGGGTAAATAATATCCTCCGTTTTGCAGGAAAAAACCGTATGTTGGCGAATCGCCATACTGTGGGATTAAAATTCCCCGCACTTTTCCTTTTTTATTGGGGAAATATCCAAACGGCAGTGCCAGGGGGGTTGGAATTTTACCCACCACCATGTATACCGGCCCGGTTACAATTTTATCATCCGGTATTACAATAGCCTTGCGCATCCTGAAATGGTAATGGGGTTTTTCATTGCTGCAGGTGGTAAATTTCCCGTTGCGCAGGTGCACTTCATTGGGATGTTTTTTGGCTTCCTCCATGTGCACATACATTTCGCCATCGCTGGTAAAAACCTCTTTTATCTTTCCTTTTTTTGATTTGATATCAACCTCAAGTGACGATGCATCAATGCTGTTTTCACCATCGGTGTAATTGACCTTTTCAATGACTTTGCCTGTGCTATCGGTTTTACCGCGGGCCATTACCTTATTGTTCTTCATGTCAATTTGCATGAATTCGGCCTTTATGGTTTGCCCCTCGTAGGTAACAACCGCTTTACCATACAGGAAAATAAGCTGATTATCGGGTTCAAAAGCAATGGAATCGATGGCTTTGTAGTTGACCTCGCTTTCCAGGTCAAAACCTTTTTGGTCAATGGTGTCAACCTTACTAACGGTGGTGTCTTCACGCACTTTTAACGTATTTGTATCGCCTTGAGCGTAACCGTAATAGCCAAATACCGTATACAAGGCCGTTATCAACAACCTTAAGCGCATAATTAATTGGTAACGAAGCGGCTTCACCCTTTTGTAAACCTAAATTTGTTTTTTGTTAAAACGTATACAAAGCTAACCGAATTATGAAGAGTCAACCTTGCATGAATGTTCAAAAACCAGCGAATGCGTCAAAGAAACGGGCAGTATGGGCTTTTCGCACAGTGTTGGTTGCCCTTTTAGCTTTATTTAACTTTCATTCACAGGCCACCAGTCCCGATTCACTGGGCGTACGCACAGTTATTATTGACCCTGGTCATGGCGGTAAAGACCCTGGCTGCCTTGGGTCACATTCACATGAAGCCGATGTAGCACTGGCCATTTCACTTAAATTCGGAAATATGCTTAAGGACAAATACGGCTCGGCCCTTAAGGTTATTTATACCCGTACAACCGATGAATTTGTGGGATTGCAGGAACGGGCAAACATGGCCAACAAATACAAAGGTGATTTATTCATTTGCATTCACGCCAATGCAAGCGCCAACAAAGAGTCAAAAGGTTCAGAAGTGTATGCCCTGGGATTGCACCGCGAAGATTCGCAACGCAGGGTAGCCGACCGCGAGAATGAATCCATTTTAATGGAGGAAAACCACAAAGCCAAGTATGGCGATTTTGATACCAATGATCCCGACCGGTACCTTTTTGTGAGCCTGCTAAGCAAAACGCATTTGAACAACAGCTTGAAATTTGCCGAAAAGATTTCCAATAATTTCCAGACAACACCTAAATTGATAGACCGCGGTGTAAAACAGGCCGGGTTCCTGGTGCTGCACCAGGTAAATATGCCCAGTGTGCTGATTGAAACAGGATTTTTGACCAATAAGGAAGAAGAAGAAATTCTGAATGATGCTGCCAGCCAGGAAGATATTGCAAAAGCCATTTTCAATGCTTTTGTTGATTATAAATCGGAGGTTGAAAACATCAACAACATTGTAACCGGTAAAACCGATGTTAAAGACAATGTTTCAGAAAAGGAGAAGGAAAAAGAGAAGGCAAATCAGATCGAAAAAGATAAAAATACCCCTGTTGCAGTAAACAACAATGATCATGGAAAGGATAAAAACATGAGCAACATTGTTGTCAATACCACTGAGAAAGACAAAAACAAGGGATCGGAAAAGGATAAACCGGTAGTGGAAAAAAACAATCCTGCGGTTGACAATACCATTTACTTTATGGTGCAAATTACCGCTTCAACAAAACAAATTGAATGTAATTCAGCTAATTTCAAAGGATTAGATAATATCCTGGAGCATCCGGGAAAAGGTATTTATCGTTACACGTACGGAAAAAGTCCTAATTTTGAGGAAGCAAAAAAATTGCTGTCTGTTGCGCGCGATAAAGGCTATAAAGATGCCTTTATTGTTGCCTACCAAAACGGTGAGCGCATTGAGATTAATAAAGCAATTGGAATAGCTAAACAATAAACTCAAACCTTAGTGAAGTTTCAAAAGGAAATTAAAATCGGGTTCACCGTAGTTGCTGCCGTAGCATTGCT
>DASPJQ010000698.1:0-2286 GCA_035628535.1 Flavobacteriales bacterium
TCCCTTCCTCATGGTTTACCGCATCATGAGTATTACCGAAAAAGGTATTGTTGGGTATAAGAACATTACGTTTAACGAAAACTTCTTTACCGGCCATTTCCCCGGCAATCCGGTTTTTCCAGGGGTATTGCAATTAGAAGCCCTGGCGCAGGTTGGCGGAATTTTTGCATTGAGTACCGTACCAGACCCTGAAAGTTATATGACTTATTTTATGAAAATAGACAATGTGCGGTTCAGGAACAAAGTTATTCCGGGCGATACCCTGGTCATGGAACTTGAGCTTATTACGCCTATACGAAGGGGCATTGTGCACATGAAGGGCATATGTTATGTAAATGGCTCTGCCGTATCGGAAGCTGAAATGATGGCACAAATAGTTAAAGAAAAGAACGTATGAGCACCGCACACTTACCCAGCAACATTCATCCCAGCGCTAAAATCGGAAAAGGCACTGTAATTGAGCCTTTTGCCACTGTTTATGACGATGTTGAAATTGGTGAAAACTGCTGGATAGGTCCCAATGCCGTTATATGCCAGGGAACACGCATTGGCAATAATGTAAAGATATTTCCAGGGGCTATAATAGGCATTGTTTCACAAGACCTTAAATATGCAGGCGAATACACTACTACTAGCATTGGCGACAATACTGTAATACGTGAGTATGTAACCATTCACAAAGGCACAAAGGACAAGATGAAAACTTCCATTGGTTCCAATTGCTTATTAATGGCCTACGTACACATTGCCCATGACTGCGAAGTTGGAAACAATGTAATTATTGCCAACAGCGTAGGCGTTTCGGGTCACGTTACCATTGATGATTTTGCTATTATTGAAGGTATGGCAGCCGTACAGCAGTTTGTGCGCATTGGTAGCCATTCTTTCGTAGGCGGAGCCTCATTGGTGCGCAAAAACGTGCCTCCATTTTGCAAGGCCGCACGCGAACCACTCAGTTTTATTGGTGTGAATACGGTTGGCTTGAGACGCAGGGGATTTTCGGAGACCCAGATCAACAACATTGAGGACATTTACCGCGTAATATACGTACAGAATTCCAACATCAGCAATGCGCTCAAAATAGTAGACCTTGAATTGCCCAAAAGCGAAGAGAAAGACCTGATTGTTGATTTTATCAAGAGTTCTACCAAGGGTATAATGCGCGGCTTTGCTGATTAAACCAGGCTATATTATAAACACCATCCACACATAGTTCATGTAGGTGCTCCTTCGGCATCTTATAGAATTCATGGAACCTGAAACAAATGTACTCCTGTGAACTATAAAATGCACCTGAAATCCCTTACATTCTATGTACCTCTATGGTGAAAACAATAACTTGATATAAGTGATAAAACCAATATCCATAAAAACAGAAAACCTCGGCAAAAAATACGGCACCAACCGGCTTTTCAAGGGGCTTGATCTGCATTTTGAAGAACCGGGTAATTATGCCATCACCGGGTTTAACGGATCCGGAAAATCCACCTTATTATTATGCCTTGCCGGATTCATCACACCCACCGAAGGCCGGGTATGGTGGGCTATGAAAGACCGCAAGAACAGGATTACCGACCCCACCCCTCACCTGGCCTTTTGTTCACCGGCCATGACCTTGTTTGAAGACCTGACACTTTCTGAACACTTGAAATCCCATTCGGGTTTTGTGAGGACATTTAACTATAAAGAAGCCCAGGCCGATTTGGAACATTTCGAACTGACCCGGGCTCTGCATAAACCCATATCCAGTTTTTCATCAGGCATGAAACAACGGCTGAAGCTTATTCTGGCCTTAAACAATGACGTGCCTGTTCTTTTCCTTGACGAGCCCTGCGCTAACCTTGACGAAAACGGTATTTCAATTTACCAGCAGCGCATTAACGGGGTAGCCGGCCAAAAACTTATAATAATTTCTACAAATCAATCTGTTACGGAGTTTCCGTTGCCCGGAATGACCATTGATTTAAGTACCCGACCTAACACGGTTTTAAACCCTTATTAAACCTTTGGAATTAAATTTGGTCTATTGGGTAAGAATAAACAACAACAAAAAATATGAAGCCATTCATTAAAATCAGCCTGGGTACATTATTAGCCACTTCGCTTGTAATGACTTCCTGCCATAAAGAAAAAGAAGTTGACAATGATACAAGTTCAGCAAAGGACAACAACCTCGCTGAACGTTTGTATGACGAAGTTAAACGCATAACAGATGCGGCTGCCGATGGGAGCCTTTCTTCATCAAACATGAAAAGCTATGAAATGCGTGATACTGCTATTTTAGGT
>DASPJQ010000699.1:0-5382 GCA_035628535.1 Flavobacteriales bacterium
GTGCGTTCCAACAATGAAATGAGCGCTACTTACAACGTGCGTGGCGGTAATTTTGATGAGAATTTAATTTACGTGAATGACATTGAAATTTACCGGCCGTTCCTTGTTCGTTCAGGCCAGCAGGAAGGTTTGAGCTTTATCAACCCCGATCTGGTTTCTGAGGTAGGTTTTTCTTCAGGCGGTTTTGAAGCACGTTATGATGACCGCATGTCATCGGTGCTTGATATCAAATACCGCAGGCCACGCGAATTAAAGGGAACTTTCTCGGGTGGTATCATGGGCTTTAACGTGCATGTTGAAGACGAGTCGAAAAACCATCGTTTCAGCTGGATGGTTGGCAGCCGTTACCAGGCCAATGGCTACGTGTTAAAAAGCCTTGACACAAAAGGCGACTACCGTCCGCGGTTTGGGGATTTTCAGACACTTTTACGCTATAATATCAGCGAAGAATGGGAAATTAGCTGGTTAAATTACCTGGCGCGCAACAATTACCGTTCGGTACCGCAAACCCGTGAAACCGATTTTGGAACCGTTAACCAGGCTTTGCGTTTGACGGTGTTTTATGAAGGACAGGAAATGAATTTATTCCAAACCATTGCACAGGGAATTATACTAAAAAAAGAAAAAGAAAAATCTGTCTTCAAATGGGTCAATTCATGGTTTCATAACGATGAGCAGGAAAATTATGACGTATTGGGCGCTTATCAGTTAGGCGAAGTAGAAAAAGACCCGGGCAAAGAAAATTTTGGCGAGGTGGCTTTTATACGCGGTGTAGGCGGATTTCTGGAACATGCCCGCAACCGGTTGATTTCTGATGTGTATAACAGCAAACTACTTTTTACAAGGCGGTTTAAACATGCCACGCTTGATTACGGCATAAAATTCCAGCACCAGGAGTTCAGAGACGTATTAAGCGAGTGGAACCTGATTGACAGCGCAGGTTTTTCAGTACCGCAAAATCCGCCTGATCAAATCGTACTTAACTATGTTCTAAAATCCAAAGCAAACCTGCAATCCAACCTGGGTGCGGTATTCATTCAAAACAAATGGAAATGGCAGTTTACCGATACCATTCGCATAAATGATTCAACATTTAACAGCACTTCATCATTTGATTTAAGTATAGGGGCCCGGGCTAATTACATGGATATAAACAAAGATTTTAATATCGGTCCGCGCCTGTCTCTTCAATATATTCCCAGTTGGTTTCATCTGAAAAAAGGTAAAATAACCAGGCGCAACATTATTTTCAGGCTTTCAACCGGTGTATACCACCAGCCGCCATTGTACCGTGAGCTAAGGAACCTTAACGGGAACCTTAATACGAAATTGCAGGCGCAGGAAAGCATTCATGCCATTGGCGGTGCCGATTGGTTTTTTACCATGTGGGGACGCACTTTCAAATACACGGTTGAAGGTTATTATAAATACCTTAAAAACATTGTGCCATACGAGGTGGATAATGTGCGCATACGGTATTATGCCACCAACAATGCAAAAGGCTATGCAACCGGTTGTGACATGCGTATAAACGGTGAATTTATTGAAGGAATTGAATCATGGTTCACGTTCTCGTATTTGCGCACACGCGAAGATATACTTGATGACCAATACACCGTTGGCTACAACAGCGATGGGGAAAAAATAATTCCTGGTTATACCCTTAACGATTCGGTGGTTTCAACACAAACCGTTTATCCAGGCTATATCCCCCGTCCTACTGACCAAACCCTGGCCTTTTCAGTTTACTTCCAGGACCAAATGCCAAAACTTCCACAGTTCAAAGTACATTTGAATTTACTGTTTTCAACCGGTGTTCCATTTGGCCCACCCGATTACACGCGTTATAAAGACACGCTTCGCGGGCCTTTTTACAGAAGGGTTGACATTGGCTTTTCTTACCACTTTTTTACTGAAAAGGAAAAACTGCCCGAGCAAAGCATTGGCCGTAAAATTGACAGGGCATTTCTATCATTTGAAGTATTTAATCTTTTGGGTGTTAGCAATACCATTTCATACAATTGGATACAGGATGCTTCAGGACTGCGTTATGCTGTTCCCAATTACCTGACCGGCAGGCGATTTAATTTAAAACTCGTGGTCAAGTTCTGATTTGGCTTAAACCCTTACATTTGTGCAATGAACGTGGTTCAATTGCACGATAAAAAGTTCACCCAATTTATTCCATTCAGTGAAATTGATAACGCCATTGGTACCTGCGCACAAAAAATAAATGCCGAATACGAAGGCAAAAATCCTGTTTTTGTTGCGGTGCTAAACGGTTCGTTCATGTTTGCTGCCGACCTGCTGAAAAAAATTACCGTTGAATGCGAAATCTCCTTTGTAAAACTGGCATCTTATCACGGCATAAGCTCAACTGGTTCGGTTACTGAATTAATAGGGTTTACCGAGAACGTGGAAGGAAGGCATGTTATTATTCTGGAAGATATTGTTGATACGGGACTAACGCTTGAAAAAGTTTTGGCCATTTTCAGTCATAAAAATTGCGCGAGCGTAAAAGTGGCCACTTTATTGTTAAAACCCGAGGCTTATAAAAAAGATCAAAAAATTGATTATGCATGCATGGAAATTCCCAATGCATTTATTGTAGGGTATGGTTTGGACTATGACGGGCTTGGAAGAAATTTGAAGGATATTTATAGAGTTATTTAAAAAGTTTGAATTTTGAGTTGAATACTGAAATGAATCATATCCCAGACTTTTAGAGAAAAAATTTGGAGGATATATATAAAGTAATAAACTAATTAGCTCATTGGGTTAATGAGCTAATACGCTAATTAAGAATTATGCTAAACATTGTACTATTCGGTCCCCCGGGTGCAGGAAAGGGAACCCAAAGCGAAAATCTGATTAAACATTACGGATTGGCCCATTTATCTACGGGCGATATTTTCAGGGCCAATTTCAAAAATGGAACCGAGCTGGGCCTGCTGGCAAAAAGTTACATGGACAAAGGGGAACTGGTTCCTGACGAAGTAACCATTAAAATGCTGGAAAACGAATATGACAAAGTTCCGAATGCCAAGGGATTTATTTTTGATGGATTTCCACGCACCGAAGCCCAGGCGGCTGCCCTTGACAAATTCCTGGAACGAAAATCCACGTCCATTACCAAAATGCTGGCGCTTGAGGTGGATGATGAGGAACTGATGAAGAGATTGCTTGAACGTGGCAAATCAAGCGGACGAAGTGATGATGCCGATCCTGCCATTATACGCAACCGCATTAATGAATACAACCATAAAACCGCACCGCTAAAAAATTATTACAGCAAGCAAAACAAATTTGTAAGCATAAACGGCATAGGAACCGTAGAAGAAATTTTTGAACGATTGAAAAAGTCATTGAACTGATAAAAGGCCTGGCGTAATTGCCGGGCTTTTTTATCAGAGGTGAGACGCGAGACATCAGACACAGAATGTGACCAACCATTGTAACTAAAAAAAATTGCCATATGGACAAACAATTCATTTTTCTCCAGGTATTTTTCGGATTAACTACTCTGTTGTCGCTTGTGCTTTTTATACGCGCATCTGCCGGCTACAAAAAATGGTTATGGATTGTGCTTGGTTTATGGGTTTTAGTACAGGGCTTATTAAGTTATAACGGTTTTTATTTGAATAACATGACCATGCCGCCACGGTTTGCCTTATTGCTGGCACCGCCATTGGCAGCCATTTTACTAACGGTATTAACCCGGGGCGGGCGCAGGTTCATTGATCAATTGAATCCTGCTGCGCTCACACTCATGCATACGGTTCGTGTTCCAGTTGAATTTACCCTATTGTGGCTTTGTATGTTTGGATTGGTTCCTGAAGTTATGACCTTTGAGGGACGTAATTTTGATATAATTTCAGGCTTGACCGCGCCCTTAATGGCCTGGCTTATATACAAGCAAAAAGCCTCAAAAGGCTTGTTAATGGCCTGGAACCTGGTTTGCCTCGGCCTTGTTCTCAATGTTGTGATTCATGGGCTTTTATCAGCCCCGTCACCTTTTACACAATTGTTTTTTGAGGTGCCAAATACCGGAGTTCTTATGTTCCCTTTTACCTGGTTGCCGGGGTTAATTGTGCCTTTGGTATTATTTTCGCATGTTGCCTGTTTAATTAAACTTTTTAGAAAATAAAAAGTCAAATAGCAAAAAACCAAACAACACATGAAGAAATTATTGTTCCTTTTATGCGCTTTGCCATGCATGTTGCAGGCCCAAAAATTTGATGCCAAAAACACATATGTGCTTATTGTTGGCGTTTTGAAATGGAAAGACAGCCAATGCCTCCATCCCTTCAGCGATGTGAACCGTAAAGACTGGGAGTTGAAAGACCAATTGGTTAAAATGGGTGTCCCCGTTGGTAATATCACTTCGCTTACCGATGAAAAAGCCGACCTGGCATCAATTCAAAAAGGGTTTGAAACCCTTTCGGCAAAATGTACGGGTAATTCAACCTTTATATTTTATTATGCCGGCCATGGCATTAAAAAAGAACATGAATACTATTTTGCCAATTATGACATTGAATGCGAGCGTTGCAAAAAAACAGGCTTCGGTTTAAGTTATTTGAGCACCGACTTGTTGAGCATGAACAAAGCGGGAACCATTATGCTGTGGGCCGACTGCTGCTATTCGGGAGCGTTATTGGCCCAGGGCGAAAAAATAAAGGAAGCAGGCCGCAATTGTATTGTTTTTTCTTCGGCAACAGCCAGCAATACGTCAACCGGCAACTGGACGTTTACGCAAACCCTGCTTGACTGTTTTCGCAATGAAAAGATTAACGATGACGGCAAAGACGGTAAAATAACCACAAAAGACATACGCCTTGCTCTTGAAAATGCCATGAAATACCGTGAGCACCAAATGGGCGGTTATTACTCATCATTCACAAGCGAGTATGAATTTGTTTCGGGAGCAACCAAAACAGTAATAACTATGCCCTCAAAAGGCTCTTACGCAAGCGGAAGCTATGCTTACGGTAAATATGAAGGTAACTGGAAGCCGGTGCGTATTATTGCACCCGTTGGAAATAAATACCTTGCACGGTTTTATTTTTACAGTGATTACAAAGATGTGGAGTTAGGCGTTGATGAATTAAAGCCAATATATTTCACAAAACATAATGTGAATGATAAAGTGGATGTAACCTGGGAGGGTCAAAAATACGCGTCAACCATTCTTAAAGCCGTAAACGATTTCTACTATATCAAGTACGATGGTTACGATGACTCGTATAATGAATGGGTCATGTATGACCGCATTTATACGGGTAAAGAAACTTCGGCAAAAATTGAAGAGAACGGCAAGTGGTATCCTGGCCAAATTATGGAAGAAAAAAATGGAAAATATTTTATACGGTATTCAGGTTA
>DASPJQ010000700.1:0-3600 GCA_035628535.1 Flavobacteriales bacterium
CCTGGCGCATTGTTGCCAAGGCCAAAAACTTTACCGATGGCGAAGAGTCGGCACTGCCAATATTGTCAAACCGTATGATGGTTACTGAAAGCATGCCGTTGCACATTCGCAAAAAAGGCAGCAAAGAATTCAATTTTACAAAACTGATTGAGTCGGGAAAATCATCAACGCTGAAGAATTATAAATTAACGCTTGAGTATTGCAGCAACCCGGCCTGGTATGCCATTCAAAGCCTGCCCTACCTCATGGAGTATCCGCACGAATGCGCTGAACAGGTTTTCTCGCGTTTTTATGCCAACAGCATTGCGCACAACATAGCCAATTCAAGTCCAAAAATAAAAGCGGTGTTTGATGCCTGGAAAAATACTTCGCCTGAAAGTTTTCTCTCAAACCTGGAGAAAAACCAGGAATTAAAGGCTGTGGTGCTGGAGGAAACTCCGTGGGTGCTGGAAGCCAAAAGCGAAAGTGAACGCAAAAAACGCGTAGGATTATTGTTTGACTTCAACAAAATGGCCGATGAACTGGAACGCGCACTTAAAAAACTGGAAAAAATGCAGGCGGCCAACGGTGGGTTTCCCTGGTTCCCCGGCATGGAAGAAAGCCGCTACATTACCCAACACATTGTTACCGGTATGGGCCATTTGGATAAACTGGGTGTAAAAAAGATACGCGAAGACGAAAAAGTATGGCGCATGGTGAAAAAAGCGGTTGACTATCTTGATTATTATTTTCTGAAGGACTACCGTGAATTAAAACGCATCAACAAGAATTACCTGAAAGAACAAACCATTGGTTATTACCAGGTGCAGTATTTGTACGCGCGCAGCTATTTCCGCGATTTAAAGGTAACCGGTGAAACCAAAGAAGCGGTTGACTATTACATTAAGCAGGAACAAAAATATTGGCTGCAGTTCAACCTGTACTCCGAGGCCATGATTGCACTCACATTAAGCCGTTATGACGATAAGAAAACAACTGTTGACATTGTAAAATCATTGAAAGAACGTTCAATTTACAACGATGAGCTGGGCCGTTACTGGAAAGAAAACACGGCAGGGTACTACTGGTATGAAGCGCCCATTGAAACTCAGGCCATGATGATTGAATGCTTTGATGAGGCCGCCAACGACCAGGAAATGGTAGAAGAGCTTAAAGTGTGGTTATTGAAAAACAAACAAACCAATGCCTGGCAAACCACCAAGGCAACAACCGAAGCCTGTTACGCTTTATTGTTGCGCGGCAATGACTGGCTGGCCAATGATGAAATGGTGGAAGTTGAAATGGGCGGAAAAGTAATTGACCCGAAGGCCATGGGCATTAAAACCGAGGCCGGTACCGGTTATTATAAAATGAACTGGAACGGTGAAGAAATAAAACCTGAAATGGGTAAAATAAAATTGACTACCAATACCAATTCCGTTTCATGGGGCGCTTTGCATTGGCAGTATTTTGAAGACCTGGATAAAATTACCGGTCATGAAACGCCTATCAGGCTGAAAAAAGACCTGTTCGTGGTTGAGAACACGGCAAGCGGTCCGGTTATTCGCCCCATAGGAAAAACAAAATTAAAAATAGGCGATAAAGTGCGCGTGCGTGTTGAGCTGCGCCTTGACAGGCAAATGGAATTTGTGCACATGAAAGACATGCGTGCCGCAGGATTTGAGCCCATTAACGTATTCTCACGGTACAAATACCAGGACGGGCTGGGTTATTATGAAAGCACGCGCGATGCGGCCACTCATTTCTTTTTTGATAACATTGGTAAAGGAACCTACGTGTTTGAATACGATTTGCGGGTTTCACATGCCGGTGATTTTTCAAACGGTATGGCACAAATACAGTGCATGTACGCCCCTGAATTCAATTCGCACAGCGATGGTATACGCGTGGCCGTTGTGAAATAGATACATGCTGAATGCATGTAGTGGACGTTTGATCCTACTAAAAGTAGTAAGGCCTTCGCGGTTTACCACTTTTTTGTATATTTAGCGTGTTTAGTTTGTTGTTCACATCAAAACTGTATCACCTATGAAAAAGTTTGTTGTGTTGTGTTTTAGTTGTTTTTCCTTGTTCGGGAAGGCGCAAACCGATAAAGTGTATGAGGCGCACGAGTTGCAGCAGTCTGCTGAATTCCTGGGCGGAATCAAAGCGTTGTACAAATACCTCAAAGAAAACATTTGTTATCCTGAGACCGGTAAAAGGGACAAAATTGAAGGAAAGGTTTACGTTGATTTTGTCATTGACAAGGATGGTAAACCAATGTCGGCCCGGGTTAAAAAAGGCCTGCGTACCGACTTTGATACCATTTGCCTGGGGGCCTTTGATTTTATGCCTAAATGGAAACCTGGTTTATTGGATGGAAAAGCGGTAAAACAACATTTCACTGTTCCATTTAATTTTGTATTGAACAAGGACGGGTCTTCGCACATTGATTTTACCCCCGTATCGTGTGCCGACCTCCAGAAGAAACGCTCAAAACTGCGCAAAGAGAAAAAGAAAAAATGAAATTTTGGCTTTTCCTGATTTTCGCGTTGTTTTTTTCATGCAAACAGTACAAGCCCGGTACAAAACGTCCTTACCCGCATAAAGCATCTTCCAGCAGCCAGCGCCTTGCGGAACTATTTCCATGGACCTTTATTTTGCATGATACGCTGAAAGTTTATTCCGTTGATGGCGATCTTGAAAACCCAACGTATCCCTTCAAAGGAATTAAACTGGACAGTGCACAGGTAGCTTTTTTCCCATCATACCTCAACATTTCACACGATGAAATACGGCCCGTTTATGCGTGCTGCCGTTTCAAAATAAACGACTACAATTGGGGGCTTATGGCGCGCATGGGTGGTGAGTATTCATCAACCAGCATTAAGCTTTACGTTTACAATAAAGCAACCGATTCCCTTTATTTTTACCGTGAACTGGCCGAAGATTTTGGCGATGCCGGTGATGTATACCGCATAGTCACATGGCTTTACCCCGGCCCTGCACAAACAGTTCATGCCTTTGCCCGCGAGGTGCGCTTTCATTATAATATGGTGGGAGACATGAACGATACCACCGTTGGCCGCAACATAATGTGCTACAGGTACAGGATGCTTGATCCCGACAATGTATTGGTTGAAGACACCCTGTTTATGCGCAAATTCAGGTAATTCTGCTGTTTACAAAAACCCAAAAAACCTTACACCCGCATGATGTAGGGTTAAACCTGTTTTAGCCGTTGTAAGGGTAAATATACTTTTGGTCAAAACAAAAGTTATGAAAACACGTTTATTCGCCATCCTTATTTTACTGAGCTCATACAGCTATTCTCAAACCATCAAGTCGTTTATATACGCGCCTGACAGTTTAATGGAAGCTGGCGCCTGTAAGCTGCTTAAATCAGGTTATGTTGTTACCGGCAAATATTACGCTGGTGGATCCTACGTGAACTACGCCATAAGGTACAGCAACGATGGGAGCATTAAATGGACCCGGCAGGAGTCGGCAGGCCATATGAAGGCCATTGTTGATATGGCTGAAGATGAAAACGGATCACTTTATTTTTTAGCCGAGGACCCTACAGGCTATATTTATTATACGCTTTTAAAAACCGATTCG
>DASPJQ010000701.1:0-2280 GCA_035628535.1 Flavobacteriales bacterium
GCCAAGGCCGAACGTGAACCACTTAAAACAACTGAAATTATAATAACCCATGTTGGGCTATTGGGCGAGTCGCAACCCGTTGAACCTTTTCTTAAAGCGTTGAATGAAATAGCCGTTCAGCATCCTGCCCTTAAAGACAAACTGGTTTTACGTATAATAGGCGGAGTATCGGAAATCATTCTTGATTCAATTAACCAACATGCCAGTTGGCTTAAGGTGCAGCAGCTTGGTTATGTAAAGCATGCCGAGGCCATTTACAACATGGTAAATGCGCATATTCTATTAAACAGCCTTCCCATTACAGGGAAACAGGAATACATGATATCGGGCAAACTTATGGAATACATTGCCAGCGGCCGCCCGGTGCTTGCCCTGGGTAATACGGCATCAGATGCAGCCGAAATGTTAAAAGCATATACCTGGTGTAAAGTGTTTGAAAGGGAAGATGTGCCTGGAATCAAAACATGGTTGAAAGAATTGCTGGAACAACTGCAAAAAGGGAATACCTGCGGACATGAAACCGGGCAATTGGTTTTTTCACGGCAAAAAACTACGGTAGCATTGGCTGAATTGCTTCGGCAGGTTTGAGACCCATACCAAAAAAAATACTGTAAAATAAAGAACCCTGGCCAAATGACCAGGGTTCTTTATTTATTGCTTTTTTTCGACTTCTATTAGAAGTGGAAAATAATGTTCAATGAACCAGAAGCACCGGTAATACCAGTAGTGCTGTTTTGGATATCTGAATCAATCATGAAACCAGAAGTCTTGGTTTCTTCTGTGAAAGTACCTACAGCAAGGTTACCGCTAGAAGCAGCTATACCTTGAGCTTCAACAGTTGTAGAAGTTTTCATGCTCATGAAACCTAAGCCCCAGCCGTACTCGGCACCAACTGAAATTTTAGGAAGAATGAAGTACTCAACACCGATGAAACCACGAAGACCGAACATCATTGTTGAAGTTTTCCACTCAGTTGTACGGGCAGCGTTTCCGAAAGGATCTGTCATTGAAAGGTTAGTACCGAAGTCATACGAATCACCAACAGTAATGATTGGATCAACTGTGGTTGGGTCACCTGATGAAAGAGCGTTACCATATGTATAGGTTTCTTTCTCACCCATCATACCGAACACTAACTCACCACCGTAGTAACCTTGAAGACGAGTTTTACCCCTGCGCATTTCAAGACCACCGGTTAAAACGATTCCGTTGTAACCTTTTTTGTAGGTATCTTCAGTCATTGTAGGTTCAGCCGGATAGTCAGCAGGAGTAGCAGTTGAAGCCTGTGGAACAGCAACTTCACCAGCCCAGTTTTGGCTTCCGAAACCTAAACGGATACCAGCACGGTATGCAGTTTTCTCATCTGCAAACATTTTACCTTTGATAGCCCAAGGGTAACCGTTGGTGTAACCAGCAGTTGGAGAAGTAGCACCAGCGTTGCTGAATAATTGACCAGCGTAATTTAAAAATGGAGTAGCGTCAAAGCTAATAGCCCAGTCGCCAGCCTCCGGAAGAATTGTTTCACCTTTCTTAGAGGTAAGGTCTTGTGCATTTACTGTAACAGCAGACGCAGCGAAAACCGTAGCAATCAATAAAGATTTGTTTTTCATAACTGTTTATTTTTGTTTATATTAGTTGCAAATTTATAACTAAATCCATGCCAAAGTTAAAAACCTATTCAAATTTTAAGTTGTTAACATTTGATACTTGTTCACAGGGTTTTTGTTAATAAACATCCCCCGTAACGCGGGCAAAGATAATAAAGTTTCAAATCTACCGTACTTTTTTTTCCAACATTGGCACAAATCTGAACTCACCATATTCCTTTACAGTAATTTGATTATCAATGTTTTTTATTAAAACATTCATAATTTGAACTTTTTCGCCCAACGGTATTACCATCAATCCGCCAGGTTTTAACTGTTCTACCAGTTTCTCAGGTATAAAGGGAGCTCCACAGGTAATTATTATTTTATCAAAAGGGGCAAATGCGTGTTGTCCTGCATATCCATCGCCATAAAACAATTTTGCCCTGTAACCCATTTCCTCCAACAATGGCTTGGTTTTATCATACAGAGCTTTTTGACGCTCAATGCTGAAAACCTTGCATCCCAATTCACACAACACCGCGGTTTGATATCCTGACCCCGTTCCAATTTCCAGTACCTTGTCGGTTTTTTTTACCTGTAATAAAGTGGTTTGAATAGCAACCGTACTTGGATGCGAAATGGTTTGACCGGAACCTATTTTAAATGCTTTATCATTATATGCGCGCTCTTC
>DASPJQ010000702.1:0-1239 GCA_035628535.1 Flavobacteriales bacterium
TTGCAGAAAATGCACCACTGAATTTTTTGTTGCATAATTCAATTTAAATTGGCTGTTTCCGCAGGCTACCTTGGAGCAAACACATTTGTATGAAAAAAATAACCAATGCACCAAAACTTTGCAGCCACCCTTTAGCACCACTGCGTTATTTTATTGTGCTTTTATCAGCAACACTTCTAACCTTTACTGCTTGCAAAAAAGATATTAGGCCCGATAACATCGCGGGCAATAAAGACGTAGGACAAGATATTGCCCAGAAAAACAGTAACACCGTCACCCTTGTTGTAAAACTTGGCGAATCCATTCAGGCGGCTGTCAATGCTGTTCCAGACGGGGCCTCAATCAGAATCTCTCCGGGCACTTATTATGAAAGTGTTACGGTTAATAAGCCCGGCATTACGTTAACGGGAGATGGAAATGTAGTTCTTCAAAATCCGGGAACAGCATCAAAAGGCATTATTGTATTGGATGGTGGTGACGGCTTCACACTCAAACATATTTCAATTCGCAACTTTGCCGAACGAGCTGTAGACATGACCTATGTGGATGGCTTCCTGCTGTCTCATATCACGGTGACGAATAATGGCGAATTTGGATTGTTTGCAGAGTATTGTAAGAATGGGACAATAGAACATTGTGAGGGCACGGGCCATTCTGAAACAGGCACTTTTGTCGGACAGTCGACCAACGTGAACATAGTACAGAATAAAATGTACGGCAATGTAATTGGGCTGGAGGTAGAGAATTCGTCAACCATTGTGATGGAAAAGAACCAAAGCTTTGATAACACTGTTGGCATCATGTGTTTGCTGGTTCCCGGACGTACGGTTACACAATCGGCTAACATTGTGCTGGCGAAAAACCAGGTTCGTGATAATAACCGCATCAATTTTTCAGCACCACCCGAGCAGGAAAGTGTACTACCCAGTGGTCTTGGTATTTTGATTTTGGGAACCGACCATACGGTCATCCGTGATAACCATGTTACGGGTAACAAGTTTGCCGGTATTGCTACGCTTAGCTCCCTGATCATGGCCCAACTGGCGGGCATACCCGAAGCTTATTTTGCGGGCATTAACCCTAACCCGGATCATTTAAGAGTCATCGGCAACCAGGTTAAAAACAACGGCTATGCACCGCCTGCAAATCTTCCTTTGCCTGGCGCAGACTTACTTTGGGACGGCTCGGGCACAGGTAATTGCTGGAGTAAAAATCTCTACATAGTATCGTTTCCTTCAA
>DASPJQ010000703.1:0-1511 GCA_035628535.1 Flavobacteriales bacterium
TTCTTGTTGATCGCAAGCATAAAAAATTTCCGGTCACGGCCGATTATGTCGGTATGCTGTTGAGCACCGGCATGCAGGAACAGGTCATTCTGGAAATGGACAAAGGCACTTATGCTTATCTTGTTTGAACGGCTACAGCTAATTTTTCTATTGTCAGTTTTTCTACCTCAATAATTACATCAGCCTGGTTGTAATATTTTTCCCGTTGCGCTAATAAATCGGTAATAACTTTCAATAAATCTTTCGGTTTATGTTTTGCCAGCAATGGTCTTCGTTTATAATTGCTAATCAACCTGCTGTGAAGCATACCTGCATTTAATTTTAGGTAAACCGTAAGCGCTTTTTCTTTCAGCATTTTTATATTTTCATCACTGCACGGTGTGCCGCCGCCAAGTGAAATCACCAAGTCGTTTTGGTCCAGTAATTCCTTAAGCAATTCGGTTTCCAATTTTCGAAAATATGTTTCCCTATGTGACATAAAAATTTGGGGCACCGGCATCCCCGCTTTTAACTCAATCGTATTATCCAGATCAACGAATGCAAGCTTAAGCCTGTTTGCCAAAAGTTTTCCCCAACGAGATTTTCCTGCTCCCATAAAACCTAATAAACAAATAGGCTTGGTGGACATAACGGGGTGAAAATAAAAAACCCCTCCAAAATGGAAGGGCTTTCTTTTCGAAGCAGAAACTTACTGCTGCGGTGGCGTCGTAACCGTTGCGCCGCCGGCAGGAGTAGTAACAGTAACAGTCGAACCAGCATCCGGAGTAACCGTAGTCGTAGTACCTTCAGCAGGTGTTGTTACGGTAGTTTCGCTGTTGTTAATGGTGGTATTCTCTTCCACTTTGTTCACTGTGGTAGTGTCGCCGTTATCGGCATCGGTAGTTTCCGCATTGTTGCAAGCAGCTAAAAAAAGAACTGCGCATACGGACAGGAGGGTTAAAACCTTTTTCATGGTTTTGTTTAATAGTTGTTTTGATAGTTTAGGCGGCAAATATAGAGTGTTGAATCACACCACCAAATACTTTATCAGCTTTTCCTAAAATAAATATGCACAGGCGACCCGCTGAAATCGTACCTGCGGCGAAGACTGTTCTCCAAATAATTCCGATACGGATCACGAACACCTTCAGGAAAATTACAATATAAGGCAAAGGCTGGTATCTGACTGGGTATCTGTTCAATACGTTTGAAGCGAATGAAATTGCCACGGTAGCTTGGTGCGGCCTGTTGTTGCGTTGCTTCCAGCATCCAGTCGTAAAGTTCCTGCTGTTCAATCTTTCGCTTGCGATTTTCGTACACCTGCAAAGCTGTTTCAACTACTTTAAAAATGCGTTGCTTCTCCAATACCGAAGTGAAAATGATCGGTACATCGCTGAACGGTTGAAGTTTTTTACGCAAGCCTTCTTCGTAATCGCGCATCGTGTTTGTCTCTTTCTTCACCAGGTCCCATTTGTTAACTACAAGCATCACACCTTTCTTCCTATGCACGGCAATGCTAAAAATTTTAAGGT
>DASPJQ010000704.1:0-3806 GCA_035628535.1 Flavobacteriales bacterium
GCGGGCTGCAATACGAAGTCATTAAAGATGGAGGCCCCGGATCAAAACCAGGTCCAAATTCACAGGTAACCGCACATTATCACGGCACCTTGATTGACGGAACCGTATTTGACAGTTCGGTGCAACGCAACCAGCCTTTTAAAACTGCCGTTGGCCAGGTGATTAAGGCATGGCAGGAAGCTTTGCAACTGATGACGCCAGGAACCAAATTGCGCATTGTTTGCCCGCCAGACATCGCTTACGGGGAGCGTGGTGCCGGTCAGATGATCGGACCTAACTCAGTGCTCATTTTTGAAATGGAATTGATTTCAATTGATGTTCCTTAATAGACGTTAAAGCATACATGTCATCCCGGTTTTCGATTGTTTTTTTTATTGGCTTGCTGTTTTTTTCATGCAATACAGGTGAAAAGGTTGCCTCAAAAAAAGATCTCACAAAGGATGAACGCATTGGTATAGAAACGGAAGAACTGGGAGCTTTACTGGATGCCGGCATTGAGCAGGATTCGGTAAAGCTTTCCGATTTTTGGATTACTACAGGTACCGAACTCATTAAATTTTACCAGCAAAACAACGGGAAACTATTTTGGTTTGAAGATGGAAAGCTAAAAAAGCATGCCGGTACTTTTTTAAAATTCCTGGAAAAATCGGAATACTACGGCCTTGATTCAAATTATTACTATTTCAACCAGGTAAAAAAAGGCCTCGATTCGCTGGGAAAAACCAAGAACTTTTACAACGTTGCCAAATGTGAGGCCTTAAACGATGTGTTGTTAACCAACGCGTGGATGCTTGCAGCTGTACATTTGAACAAAGGGCTTCTTGATCCAGAAAACCTGCGCATTGTCTGGAAACGCGATTCGCTTGAAAATAAAAACCTGGCTGCAGTCCTGCTAAAATGCAACGATACGTCTATCAGCACCAAACTGCTTTCTTACCAACCTGATTTTATTGAATACAGGATGTTGAAAGCCGGTATGAAAAATTATCTTGACAGCAATAAATTAGACACCGTTTCATTTGTGGTGGTTGATCCAAAAAAAGATTCAACTGCTTGCTGGAACGAGATAGCAAAAGCGTTAAAACACTGGCGCTATATGACGGTTGATACCCTGGAGAGCGACAGTATTGTTTCATTGGCAAAAAAATTCCAGGCCGATAACGGCCTGGACCCTGATGCTATCATTGGCCCGCTTACCCGAAACGCCTTTGCAACATCCAATGTGCAGCGTTTTTATGCTGCCGCCCTGGCTTTTGAAAAATGGCGGTGGAAAAAACCACGCGATGGCAAATTGCAGTTTCATGTAAACATTCCTGCATATATGTTGCACGCTGTACGCAACGACAGTATTATTAAAAGGCATAGGGTGGTTACTGGCGCCCCTGATACGCGTTCGCCTACATTTACCGCAAAAATAAAATACCTGACACTGTTTCCGTACTGGCATGTGCCGCACAGTATTGCCACCAAAGAAATCGCTGTTTTCCTGCGCAGAGATACGGCTTACCTGCGAAAAGGCGCATATACACTGCTCACGCGTGACAACCAACCGGCCGATCTTTCCGCGGTAAAATGGAAATTGCTGGGTGAAAATTATTTTCCGTACAAGGTGCGGCAAAGTGGTGGCTATGGCAACAGCCTTGGCCTGCTGGTTTTTCATTTTCCAAACAAGTACGATGTGTATTTACATGACACTCCTTCAAAAAGGTTCTTCAATAAATCGGTTCGTTGTTTCAGCCATGGTTGCATACGCCTGCAAAATCCCATTGACCTGGCTACTTTTGTGCTGAAGCAGGACCGTAAATGGAAAAAAGACGAATTCAATAAGGACACGCTCATGGCGTGGATAGGAAGGCATTATGAACAGCGCGTCCAGCTTAAAAAGTACATACCAATTGAAATAGATTATATCACCGTAACGGCCGATTCATTGGGAAACATTACGTTTCACCCCGATGTATATGAAAAAGATGTTGAAATGGTGAAAGTGATGAACCCGTTGATAAAGTACAAGCCAAAGAAAAGACCGGCAAAGAAAAAGGAAGAAGAGATAAAGGCAACGGCATGCATTTTCAGCAATAAACGCCTCAAGGTTTAATCATGATTGCATCCAAACATGAAAGAGAAGTAATCAGAAATTTCGGATAACGGGATTTTAGATTAAACGGCTAAACGTTGATTTTTCTTTGGTTAAAATCTTTCAATCTGAATTATAACGTTTTTCAATAAGGAGACATTTTGGAGGTAATTCCTTTTTTGAAAAAAACATAACCAATTCCAAGGGTTGCGCCAAGCGTTATGTTGTGTGTGGGTTTCCTTTCTTCGATGATATTGTTACTTGATCGAAGCCATGGTTCATTTATGTCTTTTTTATAATTGGCGTTCTCAATTCCAGACAGGCTTGCGTCAGCCCTCACTGCAATGTCAATAACAAGATTCCCTGCATATAACTGTATACCCAGGTATGTTGTTGCTCCCATGTCAAGTCTTTTGTAACCTTTCTGGTGATCAAAATCCAGCACATTCCCGTCTCTGTCAAAGAGCGAAGCTTTTCTTAGTATCCCAAATTGCGGCCCTGTTTTTCCTACAAAATCCATTTCATGGTTAAGGGGAACGCGAAAAACGAACATGACCGGTATTTTATAATATTCCAATTCACGGCATCGGCCCACATTGTATGTTTTGTACCATTGTCCCTGGCGTGAATACAGGGCATTAATTGCAATCCCAAAATGGCGGTTGAATGAAAATGCAGTTGACAATCCAAGTGAAGATCCAGGCGTTATAAAATAGGAAAAGCTATTATTCTCTAAATCGCCTCTATTGTATAACCAGCTTACATGTGGCGTTACCTCGAATCCAACCTGGAAATGTTGTGCATGGTTTTTTTTACAACAGCAAAAGGCCAGGCCTGCAAGTAAAATACAGTAAAAATTCTTTTTCATCATCTTCCTCCTCCGTCCTCACTAGTTGGTGTTTTTACGTGTTTTTTGAGTAATTGGTTTAATGGTTTATGAACAGAACCTATTGGATTTGAATATCTTAATCCCTGATTTTCAAATATGCTAGTTGTTCTTATCCATGTGTTTTATTTATATTTAAAAAGTTGCTTTAAGATAAATCACATTAACTTAGCCAGCGTTACATTAATCACATGAAATATTCATCTTCCCTCACATATATAAACACATGAATATACCATATGACCGTTAAAAAACAATTTATGCGCATATGAAATATTGGTTAGTAAAATCCGAGCCCTTCACATTTTCATGGGACAATTTTGTGAAAGATGGTAAGGCCGTTTGGGACGGTGTGCGCAGTTTTCCGGGTAGGAAAAACCTACGGGCCATGAAAAAAGGCGATAACGTATTGTTTTACCACAGCATGGAAGGTACCGAGGTGGTTGGCATTGCAAAGGTAGTGCGTGAGGCCTACCAGGACCCTACCACCAAGGACGATTGGAGTGCGGTGGACCTTGAGCCGGTTAAGCCGTTGAAAAAACCGGTTACGCTTGCGCAAATTAAGGAGCAGAAAAAATTACAGAAAATATACCTGGTGGTTCAGCCGCGTTTATCAGTCATGCCATTGGAAAAAGACGAGTTTGAACTAATTGTAAAAATGGGGTCATAACCATGGCTGATGCACGCGACCGGAAAAAATCGCCCGAAGAAATGGCGAAAATCATGGACGAATTAAAGCGTCAAAAAGAAATCCAGAAGCAAAGGGATGATATTAAAAACCTAAAGAACGGACAGATCATTATTTTTGTAATGGCGGGTTTGGTTGCACTTGGAGGCATTGCA
>DASPJQ010000705.1:0-5779 GCA_035628535.1 Flavobacteriales bacterium
ACTAACGTTGACCGAATCGGTTGACGAAGGCAAGTATACACTCACGGCAAAACCGTTTGTAACGTTTATAGGTGTCGAAAACGCTCCGCCAAACTCACCAGTTGTTGAATTAACGGTTGCGGTAGTGGTTGCAAGTACCGATACAGGAACTTCACTGGCATTGATGCTGCAAAGGCGTATAGTCACGGTTTCATTGGAAGTTATTTTTCCGCCAAGAAAATCAACGCGAGTAACCTGTCCGGTATACCCGGGATACACCTGTATGCATTCGTTCAATGAAGTGCCGGTTGCCCACCATGCACTGGCACCGCCCACCTGCCAATATGAACTTGGACTGCCATAAAAATCAAGGTAGGTGATCTTGTCGGTGCAGGTGGTTCGTTTTACCGATTCCCCGGTTTCGTTTGCCTCGTACGAAGGTACGGCCGTAAGCGGCACACCCTGCACAAGCGCTTTATAACGCGGTTCGGCAATAAAATGATTTTGTCCATTCACGCTAAACAACGTGGCCAATAGTAAGCTAAAAAGTAAAAATTTTTTCATAAAGATTTTAATTTGAACGAAATTATTCATTCATATTTTATAAAACCGCTCCTTTTATCGCCTGGTAAGGTTGGCTGAACGCCTGGTTAGATGAAATTATCCGTTAAACATGTGTTTGTGCAAATAATTAATCGTTTAGTTGAACCGATTTAACTTTACTTTGTATTACTTCCCAAAAAATCAATGTCATTCTTGCATTTTACCAGCAAAGGCAGCCGCAGCAGCACGCTGGGCATTTATGTGAGCATTATTTTTTTAATAGGATGGGTCGTCCTGTTCAGCCTTTCATTTGACATGCCTTCAACCACCGGCCCCTGGTGGTTCTGGATGCTTGTTCTTTTTTTGGTCCTTGGTTTCAGCATATGGGTTTTTAAAATAGACAGCGTTGAGATTGACGTATGTGATTTGCGCAACGGTAAATTTTCCATTCATATAAACGGGCCCCGCACCCATCAAACATTTCCTGAAGTGCAGGAATATGCGTTTTGGTACTGCGTGGAGCATATGCGTTTACGACACGGTGGAGGTTCGTTTGTCAAACGGTTTGTCAAGTTCAGAGGGGTTGACGGAAAAGAAATTATTTTCAAGGAAATGGGTGGGAACGAAGCGCATATTCCCAAACACTGGCCCAATAAACAATACGATCCCGGTGAGGGCAAAGGTGTTTTACATGTGCATAAATTAGAGGAAATGGTGAATTTCCTGGTGGAACTGCGGAGGCAATAGAATGGTCAGGATGACCGCTGATAAGCGCAGCATTGTTCAAGCACTTTGGACACGTGAGAACAATTTAAGTTAGTGTTTTTCTAAATATTACTGCAGATATGACCCATACTTAAATCCCCACGACCTCCGTTTCTATGAGCCTCTGTGTCAAAAGAGGAGGTGCGCAGTACCGGCTACACCACAACATTCACAACCTTTTTGGCCAAAAATTAATCTGCGTATTTCCGCGCTATGTGCGGGCTAAACTACTATGTTAACTATTTTCCTGGGCACCACAATTACTTTTTTCACCGGTTTGCCCTCCAGGAATTTTTGCGTATCGGCATGCGACAGCACAATTTTTTCAATCTCCTGCGCATTCAGGCTTAAGCTCATGTCAATGTTAAACCGCATTTTACCGTTGAATGAAATGGGGTAGGCAAAGGAATCTTCAACCAAATGCGATTCTTCCAATTCGGGCCATCCGGCCGTTTCAATGGAATGCTGGTGCCCCAGTTTTTCCCACAGCTCTTCAGCTATGTGCGGTGCGTAAGGCGATAGCATGATGATAAGCGGCTCCAGGATTTTACGCTTGCTGCATTTTAAATCACTTAATTCATTCACGCAAATCATAAACGTTGACACAACCGTATTGAATGAATAGCGCTCAATGTCTTCCGTAACGCGCTTGATGCATTTGTGCAATGCCTTGTATTCAGGTTTAGATGGTTCTTCATCATTCACCAGCCATTTGCCTTCATTGGCAAACAAACGCCACAATTTTTTTAAAAAACGCGAAACGCCTTCAATGCCCTTGGTGTCCCAGGGTTTTGATTCGGTAAGCGGGCCCAAAAACATTTCGTATAGACGGAAACTGTCAGCCCCGAATTTTTCGCAAAGGTCGTCAGGGTTGACTACGTTATACCACCGTTTAGACATTTTGCCAATTTCACTGGAAGCAAATAATTGGCCATCTTCAAGTATAAATTCGGCATTATGAAAATCGTCTCTCCACTTTTTTAAACCTTCAATATCAATTGAATCACCATCAGCAAGACCAATGTCAACATGAATTGCGGTTGTTTCAAAATTATCCTTAAGATTTCGTGAAACAATTTTATTTGTCCCATTAACGCGATGAACGATTTTAGAAACTCCGCCAATCATTCCTTGATTAATCAATTTCTTTGCGGGTTCATCAACACGTATTAATCCCATATCCTTCAAAAACTTGGTCCAGAACCGCACATACAACAAATGTCCTGTAGCATGTTCACTGCCGCCAATGTACAAATCCACATTTTGCCAGTAATCCATATGCTTTTTATCGGCAAATTCTTTTGTATTGTGAGGGTCCATGTACCGCAAAAAATACCAGGAGCTTCCCGCCCAGCCGGGCATGGTGGTCAATTCGTATTCGTATTGCCCCTTATACTTCCAGCCTTCAGCGCGTGCCAGTGGCGGTTCGCCATCAGGCGTTGGTAAATATTTGTCTACTTCGGGTAAGGTCAGCGGCAACTCATTTTCCGGAATGGCATGTGGAATTCCATCTTTATAATAAATAGGAATGGGTTCACCCCAGTAGCGCTGGCGGCCAAACACCGCATCGCGCAGGCGGAAATTGATTTGTCCTTTCCCGAATTTATGGTTCTCAATGCGCTGTATGCATTCCTTAATGGCATCCACCACTTCCATGCCGTTCATGAAATCGCTGTTGATCACCTTGCCTTTTTTCTCATCATAACTGGCTTTTTGCAGGTCCCAGCCTTTGGGCAATTCAATCACTTGTTTTAATGGTAAACCAAAGTGTTTCGCAAAAGCATGGTCGCGTTCATCGTGCGCGGGAACGGCCATTACAGCGCCTGTTCCGTAACCGGCCAATACGTAATCACCAATCCACACCGGTATTTTTTCGTTGGTAAACGGGTGAATGGCGTATGCGCCCGTAAACACACCGGTTACTTTTTTCACATCGGCCATGCGCTCGCGTTCACTGCGGTTTTTGGCGTACGTAACGTAAGCATTCACTTCATCACGGTGAGTTGGCGGAGTAATCATATCAACCAATTCATGTTCGGGTGCCAACGTGAGGTAAGAAACACCAAACAAGGTATCAGGCCGGGTAGTGAAAACTTCAATATCATGCTCAGGGCTTTTTCCGTCCAGTGATTTAAACCGTATGCTGCACCCTTGCGACCTGCCTATCCAGTTGCGTTGCGCTTCCTTTAAACTTTCACTCCAGTCAATGGTATCCAACCCGTCTAACAGGCGCTGGGCATACGCAGTTATACGCATACTCCATTGTTTCATTAATTTGCGTTCAACGGGATGCCCGCCACGTTCGCTTACACCGTCTTTCACTTCATCGTTGGCCAAAACCGTTCCCAATGCCGGGCACCAGTTTACATAGGCTTCGCCCAAATACGCCAAACGGAAATGCATCAATACCTCGCTGCGTTTTTTCTCGTCAAAATTTTTCCACTCGGCTGCGGTAAAGAGGGCGAGTTCTTTTTCAATGTCGCCTGTCAGTATATCGTGTTCGTTTCCTTTGAAACCCTCCTTTTCAAAAACAGCAACAAGCGTTTCAATTTTTTCGGCTTTGTTAACACGCGGGTTGTACCAGCTGTTGAACAATTGGATAAAAATCCATTGGGTCCATTTATAATAATTCGGGTCTGAAGTTTGCACTTCACGGTCCCAGTCAAATGAAAAACCAATTTTATCCAGCTGTTCGCGGTAGCGTTTTATGTTTTGTTCGGTAGTTAGTTTGGGATGCTGCCCGGTTTGAATGGCGTACTGTTCGGCCGGCAAACCAAAACTGTCATATCCCATTGGATGCAGTACATTAAAACCGCGGTGGCGTTTGTAACGGCTCACAACATCGCTGGCAATGTATCCGAGCGGATGGCCTACATGCAACCCTGCTCCTGAAGGATACGGGAACATATCCAGCACATAATATTTCGGTTTTGTTGAATCGTCTTCGGCTTTAAAGGTTTTGTTTTTTGCCCAGTAAGCCTGCCATTTTTTTTCGATGTCGCGGTGGTGGTATTCCATGCAGCGAAAATACAATTTTATACCAATGGCAAAGGGCTAAAAAATGAAAAGGGGATAAATCAAAGTCTTAATTGTCAGAAGGTTCCCCCGGCTCATCGGGTTCTTTATCGGTGCGGCTCGTTATGCGCCTGAGGGCCTCCTGCACTTTGTCTGCAAAATCAAGGTCACGTATGGTAGAGTTGTTTTGAAGCGCCTCAATTTCCCGGTTGAAATCAAGTGTTTGAATAGTGTCAATTCGGTTGTAATTGTACGGCTTGTATTCAATATGGAACTCTTCCAGTTTTTTTACGAGCACAAATTGACGGTAGGTAAGGATGAATTTATGCTTATCGGGCATTTCCAGCCAGTACGATGTTTTCTTGACACCCTTGCTGTCATGGCTATGGCTTTCCAGCGCCTGGGCTTCCTTTAGCGAAACATGTTCCCTGAATTTATGCCCGTCAGTTTTCAAACGATGAAGCCGCCTGAGCATGCGCAAAAAAATTAAAAACATGCAAAAAGCAAGCAAGGTCAACGCACACCCAACAATCCATGGCATAACGGTTTGTGAAACGGAATAAACGGGGCTCATTGCAGGAATGGCCGCGATGCTGATACCGGGTACAATAACAATGGCAAAATAGTTGGCAGTGATTCTTCGGTTGACGTTTTTTTTGTCGTTTTCGCTTAGCGGTATTTTAACGGGAGGAGCCACGGGGGAAATTTTGGATTTGGAAATTTCAAATAATGAAATATATTAATAATTACAAATGGCACTAATATATTTCATTATCTGAAATTTTATAGTTAAAATCAAAGAAGGTGTTTTATCTTGTCTAAATCCTCTTTCGTATCTATTCCATAACTTTCATGTGTGGTAATGTCCACATGAATGGTGTAGCCGTTTTCCATCCACCGCAATTGTTCCAGCGATTCGGCCCGTTCAAGTTTACTTTGCGGTAACACCGTAATTTCATTTAAAATGTTGCTGCGGTAACCGTATATGCCTACATGAAGATAATAATCAACAGGATTAACACCTGAACGGTTAAACGGTATAGTACTTCTGCTGAAATACAATGCGCGCTGGTTTGCATCAAATACCACTTTTACCTTTGATGGATCGGGAACATCAACCGGGTTTTTTATAAGCCGGGCAAGGCTGGCAATTTGCGTATTGCCGTGCAAAAGCAGGCGGGCCACCTGTTCAATTTGTTCAGGGTGAATAAACGGCTCATCGCCCTGCACATTAATAACAGCGTCATATGCAATGCCTGATTTTTTTAATGCCTCGGCACAGCGGTCGGTACCGCTTTGATGGTCGGCCGAAGTCATAATTACGTTACCGCGAAATTCCTGCACGGCTTCTTCAATGGCCACATCATCGGTTGCTACAATAACATTGCTGATACCATTGGCCTTTTTCGCCTGCTCGTACACGCGTTGTATCATGGGTTTTCCGCCAATGTCAACAAGCGGTTTGCCCGGAAACCGG
>DASPJQ010000706.1:0-1542 GCA_035628535.1 Flavobacteriales bacterium
TTCACATGATTGTAGATATTGTTTTAATGATTATGCTTGGAACATTTGTAGAAAAAGTACTGGGTAATTTCAGGTTTTATATACTGGTAATTACAACCATGCTTGTGTATACGGTTATTCATAATTTATTTGACATGATTGGTCATGGCGCTTCGCCCATAGTGTATGCGTTTGTTCCTATAACTTTTTATTGCCTTAGCGAGGGACGTTTGATTAAGACACGCAGCGCTTATGATGACCATTTCAGGGAACTTCGAAATGTATTGATTGTTGTAATGTTTTTTCTGCCCGTACTATTTTCATTTGTGCCCATAAGTTTTAATGCCGATTTCAGGTGGTATGATTGTGTGATTTACGGGAACCTTTTTAATGTTGTAGGCCTGTTGTGCGGGTTTGTTTTTTTGCGTGTTTTTAAAAAGCATATCCGTTCGCGTTTAAAAGTGGTGGCACGCAAAAAGAAATTTGATGCCGATATCCTTGAAAAAGAAACACGCTACCTGGCCCTTGCAACGTTCCCTCTCATAGCCATGGTGGCCTTTTTATTGCGCTAAATCATGCAGTTTATTTTAAAATCGTTTGACGAATTGACCGGTGAAGAAATGTATAAAATGCTGCAATTACGGCACGATGTGTTTGTGATTGAACAGAACTGTATTTACCGGGATATGGATGAAAAGGATTACCGTTGTTACCATTTAATGGCCATTGAACAGGGGCAGGTATTGGGCTGCTGCCGATTGGTTCAACCAGGGGTATCGTATGATGAGCCTTCCATAGGCAGGGTATGTACAGCCAGGACCCACCGCATGGAAGGGGTTGGTTTTAAGCTGATGGAGCAGGCCATGAAAGTTTGCGAGACGCTTTGGCCGGGTCAACCTGTGGTCATTTCCGCACAATCCTATCTCGAAAAATTCTATATGAAATTTGGGTTTGAAACCATTAGCAAGCCATACCTCGAAGACGATATACCACACATCAAAATGAAATGTAAAAAACAATGAATTTTCCTTAACTTTGGGTTAATACTTATTTTTACGGAAAATGAAAAAAGCAATCTTTTCAGCAAGTCTTGTTGCAGGTATTTTTACCACGTTTGTAGCGGCAGCATCTTCAGGCAATGGACCAGCCATTCAACACGCCATTTCGGCAGCGGTTAAGGCAACCGGTGACAACAATACCCAGTTTACGTTTTTACCCAATCCTAAAACAGTGGATTTCCAGGATATGGATGCCAGCGTTGACCCGGCCACCGATTTTTTTGACTTTGCCAACGGCAATTGGATAAAAAATACAGCGATTCCTGCCAGTGAGGCCAGTTGGGGCAAATTCAATATTTTGTCAGATAACAATAACAAAGTATTGCGGAACATTCTTGAATCAACCGCCAAACAAAAAAATGAAAAAGGCAGCGTGAACCAAATCATAGGTGATTTTTATTTTACCCTGATGGACTCGGTTAAACGCGACAAAGAAGGTATTAAACCTATACAGGGAGAATTAAACGCCATTGATGCCCTTAAGGACAAAAAAGACATTGCCAAA
>DASPJQ010000707.1:0-1378 GCA_035628535.1 Flavobacteriales bacterium
CGGTAAAATAGTCCAATTCCGATTCTTTGCGCGACTGGTTAAGCGAAGTGCCGCCAACCGTTTTTCCGTCTAGGCTTAACCTGTAATTTCCTGAATGTTGAAGGTTATCGTTAAAGAATATGGAAATGGAGTTCCCGTCATTTTTGAATTCAGGAATAATGTTCTCCTTTGTTTCAAGGCCTTCAAGGTTAAACACGTGATCGCCCGAAACCGGGAGCGGTTTTATTTCGAAACCTGCGTCTTTTCCAAATACGTAATACGGTTTGTTGGAAGTTAAACTTAATTCGGCCATGCGTAAAATAATGGGTACAAATAAAGCATGCTGGCCAAGGTTGCCGGCCTGCTCAACTGTTGGTGATGCTACCTGGTAGACCTTTCCTTTTTTGTAACGCGTCAAACTAATAAGGTCGGCACCGCTTTTTAATTTTAAAATGGCGTTGGTAAGGCTGCGGGTACTGCTGCTGGCCACAAAGTGTTTTTTAATAACAGGCACATCCAACTGGTCGGGTCGTTTTTCAAAAATTCCCCTGAAAAAAACATCGTTAAAATCGGGTTTTTCACTTACAGTTCGGTTTGTATCAAGTCCCGTAAATTGCGGTGCGCCCATGTTTTGGGCCAGTGCATTATACGAATCCAGGTTTATTTTAAGCGAAGGAATTATGCATATGCTGCCACCGGCCGCAACAAATTTTTCCAGTTCCTGCGCGAGTCCAGAAGAAATTTCTTCAAGACGGTTCAGTACAATGAATTGTTGTTGCTTGAGAAGGGTATAATCAATGTTTTGTTTGGTAAGGCTGGTGAATTTGTAATAAGGGTCGTTTCCAAAAATATTTTTAATGTCATAACTAACTGTATCCTGCGCCTTCGAAAAATCATTGATGCAGGCAACCTGTAGGAAAGGTTCAATTTCATAGCTAAAATAAAACTGGTTATCAAACTCAACCTGTGCATCGTTCAGGCTTAACTGGCCGTGAACAATGCCCGATTCGGTATTGGTGTAAGTAAAGCTGCTGTCAACGCTTGATCCTGCCGGTACAACAATGGTTGTAACCGCTTTCTGGCTTTTTTTAAAACCGTTTTTATAGGTGCCAAGAAACAATTGAAGTGTTATGTTTTCCTCTTCTTTTGGGTTGTGGTTTCGCAGCCTGAAAAAGAACTCTTCGGTACCGTTAATGGCATGCAAGGGGCTGTTGAACCAAACCGAATCAATGCTGATGTTTTTTTGCGTTTGTGGCGTAAGGTGTAACAAGGTTAACGAAGGATTTGAAACGGTTTTTTTGTATGCAAACGAATTTTTTTGAAAATCACTTATATGAATGAGCTGTATGCTTGCACCCTCAACCGTTTTCATTAACTCGTCCTGCCTGGACAGTACTTC
>DASPJQ010000708.1:0-1529 GCA_035628535.1 Flavobacteriales bacterium
CAGGAAATCAATGAACGTTTTTCAACCAAAACCGTTGACTACACCGAATACGAATGGGTGAAAGAGCACGGATGGCAAAAACAGCTGCACATTTTTGAAGTTCCGTTTTATTATATTGAATATGCCATTGCCCAATTAGGGGCCATAGCCATGTGGCGCAATTTCAAACGTGATCCGCATAAAACAATTGAACAATATAAAGCCGCACTGGCCCTGGGCAATTCGGTTTCAATTCCTGAAGTATACAAAACAGCCGGCATCAAATTCGACATGTCGCCACAATACGTTGCCGAACTGGCCACTTTTGTGAAATCCGAATATGATAAACTCAAAATCTGATGCACGAATTACTGGAATGGATTAACCCTGAAAAAATCATTCACGAAGGCGGAATTTACTTACTGGCTTTTGTCATTTTTGCCGAAACAGGGCTGTTTGTTGGCTTTTTCCTGCCGGGCGATTCACTTTTATTTGTGGCTGGTTTATGCTGCTCACCCGATCCGCAAACGGGTGAAGTATACATAAACACCCATTTTGTTGTGGTTATAATTGTACTGATTATTTGCGCCATTCTTGGCAACCTTACCGGCTATGCGTTTGGTAAATGGATGGGAAAAAGCCTGTATCAACGCAAAGACGGGATTCTTTTCAAGAAAAAATACCTTACCATGACTGAAAACTATTATGCAAGGCATGGCACCAAAACCATTTTTATTGGCCGGTTTTTACCCATCATCCGCACGTTTGCACCCATTCTTGCGGGTGTAATCAGAATGAATTTCAACCGTTTTTTTATGTATACCCTGGTTGGAGCCGTAGCATGGATTACAACGTTTGTAACAATTGGCTATTCATTGGGTCAGGTGGAAGGTGTGCGCGATAACCTGAAGTGGATTGTAATAGGTTTAATTGCCATTACGCTTGTTCCGGTTGCCCTCACTTATTTTAAGGAAAGAAAATTAGCGAAGGAACGAAAAAATAACGGGTGATTTTGGGGTGCAAAGATTTACCCTGCTGATATACGGACAATTTAATTGTTTTTTAAGGCGCCTGTGAACTCCGTTTTACAGATTATCCTGATGCCCGTGATTTTTCCTCTCTACGCCTTGCTCCTGATAATGCTGATAGGCGGCAGCCCCGTCAGCTTGTTTCAAAAACATTGTGTTGTTGCGGGCCTTTTTAGTGCGCTGATGAAATTGATATCATCATGACTGCCGATTTTCTTCTATGCGTCACTGCTCCCGATTGCTATCGGGATGCGCGACTCTTTTAAAAACCCTAAGGCAAGAAGAACACAAAAGCATTATTTCTTAATTCAACCTAAAAAAGGTTTATGCTACAACTCCAATTAACTAATAACCAATAACTTTCAGCATTACCTGAATTTTAATTTCATTGTCGGACCATTTCTTTTTTTTCCCTATCTTCACTAAAAAAAGGTATGAACGCATACATTATTTCAGGGTATCGTACCGCAGTAGGAAAAGCCAACCGCGGTGGATTCAGGTTTACCACGCCCAACGATTTGG
>DASPJQ010000709.1:0-1023 GCA_035628535.1 Flavobacteriales bacterium
GTTGATCCCACGCTTGACGTTGACGGTTACGATGCAAAATACAAATTGCAGATTTTAACCGGCCACAGCTACGGAGTGTTTACCCGCCCGCACGATGTGTTGAATTTTGGCATACGGTATATAAGCAAAAACGATTTTAAACTGGCGCGTGAACTGAACGCAAAAATAAAGCTGATTGCGCATGTTGGAAAAATAAGCGATGATGAAGTTGCACTTTACGTAACACCGCAACTGATTACAGCCGAACATTTGCTGTACAACGTGGAAAACGAGTACAACGGGGTCATTGTTGAAGCATCGTTCAGTGACAAGCAGCTGTTCATTGGCAAAGGTGCAGGCGGGAATCCCACGGGATCAGCCGTGCTTTCTGACATATCGGCCGGGAGTTATGAATACAAATACGAGTACAAGAAAAACACCCAACGTAAATACAGTTTTACCAACAATGTGAATGTATTTGCCCTTATAAGCGGTGCGCAGGCCGCATCACTTCGAATAAAAAATGTGGCGTTGCACAGGCTGGAAAACGATTCATATTACATACAAACAAGCCTTGATACGCTTATAAAATCAAAAGAGGAAATTGAAGCGAAAGGTATTTTTGTAACCCTGGTTGCGGATGCAGCTTTGCAGGAAAAAATTCTGAGCAAAGTAATTGAGGAGGTTATTTAATCCTGTACCGTAGTACGACCGAGGCCGTAAGCGGATACAAATCATCGCTTACATGCAAACTGTGTAAGGCGCCCTTACTGTCAAAATACAGGTATTTAAAATTGGCAGTAAGAATCTTGTTTACATTTTGGCTTACTATTAAACCCACCATAAAATTTTGTTTTATTCCAATGGGCTGGTCAAGCTCAAAGCAAACATCAACCTGGAATTTGTTGCTGTGCTGCAGCTGGTTTATTTCATGGTTACTGTAATAATAAGCCGTGCTTCCTCCACCGCCCGAATGCCTTATCTCGGTTTGTGAGTGCAGCACAATGCCGGTGTTAAAGCCCGCCAGCATGCGGGCCCCGTTTT
>DASPJQ010000710.1:0-1097 GCA_035628535.1 Flavobacteriales bacterium
TTTCTTTCACCGTGTCAGTGGTTTTCAACACGGTTTCAATATGGGTAATAATTAATGTTGAATCCTTGTGCAAAGTTGAGTCAACTTTTACCAGTTCAACTTTAGCGGCAGTGATGGTTTCAAGCAATTTTTCAGCAGCCAGGGTATCGGGTTTTAACTCTGGTGGAATGGCGAACCTGAAAATATCGGTACGCCCTACTGAATGGTTATTTGATACCATATACGCCCACTCCCCTTTTCCGTCAATGGTAAAATACGCGTCCCATTCTTTTGAATTGATTTCAGGCCCCATGTTCACCGGCTTGCTCCAGTTTTTCCACGTATCATCAAGCCTGCGGCTCATAAACACATCGGCATCACCGTAACCGGAATGGCCTTCACTTGCAAAATACAGGGTTTTATTGTCGGCCGCCAAAAACGGACTTATTTCATCGGCAAACGAATTTAAAACAGTACCTGCATTGAATGGTGTACACCAGGTGCCGTCAGGCTGGCGTAAGGCAATGTAAACATCTTTTCCGCCATACGTGTCCCTGCGCTCAATGGTTAGTACAAGCACGTTTCCATCAGGACCAAATGACGATTCGCAATAATCGTTCAGGTTATAATAATTTTTTATGTTAAGGTTTTTGGGATTGCCCCACCCGTTTTCAGTTTTCGTGAACTCACAAAAGCCATCGCCTTTGTGCGTACCATTTGCGTTATATGTACCAAATGCAATCATTTTTTTGCCATCGGCCGAAAAACCCGAAACCGAATTGTAGTCTGAATTGTTCAGGGGTTTACCCAGGTTTTGTGCAGTTGAAAACGTGTTGTTTGCATCACGTGTGCTGTAATAAATATCATCGTTGTACGACCCCAGGTTTTTAGGATACTCCTTACGGGTGAAATAAAGTGTTTTTCCATCGTGCGAAATAACAGGCTGCACTTCGCTGTAATGTGTATTGACTGCGCTACCCAGGTTTTCACGGTTGGTCCCTTTGAATTTTGTATCAACAAGGTTAATGGGTTCCCGCTCCTGGTAAACTTTTATGTAGTCAAAACTGGCTGTGCCGTTACCTATTATGTAAATGCCCACACCGTTTTCGTATTTATAA
>DASPJQ010000711.1:0-1996 GCA_035628535.1 Flavobacteriales bacterium
ACTATATGATAACGTATGCCCGGCAAATCTTTCACACGACCACCGCGTACCAATACAATTGAGTGCTCTTGTAAATTGTGTCCTTCGCCAGGTATGTAGGCAATAACCTCGGTTTTGTTGGTCAAACGCACCTTGGCAACCTTACGCAGGGCCGAATTTGGTTTTTTAGGGGTTGTGGTATAAACTTTTGTACAAACACCACGCTTTTGCGGGCATGAAACCAGGGCAGCACTCTTGCTGCGCTTGATTTTTTGCTGTCTTCCCTTACGAACCAACTGTTGAATAGTAGGCATAAAAACTTAGTTTCTTAATTATCAATTAGTTAAATTGCAAATCCCTATTTTTGGGGTTGCAAATTTAGGTGTTATTTCTAACTGTGCAACAGGTTGTGCAAATTTTTCACAGTAAATTGTTTATTAAAGCTACTGATTTACGGGCCGCTTGAAGTGAAATTGGTCAAGTCGCAGTTGATCAGTTGTGTAAAGCAAAACAGATTTGTGAAAAAATTCGATTTGGTCGATATTTTATTAACAAACCCGGACGGGTCTGACCCTCTCATGGTAGGCGTTCCCGCTTTACCTGCGAAGGTGTTAACCATGTCCCCTACGCGCTAAACAGCGACTGCCCTGAAAATAACATGGAGGCCCTGGTTATGGCAGTAAACAGGCCAAACCGTACAAAGAGCTTATTTATGATTGCCGACAATTTTGCCCCCGTAAAGGACATTTCCCTTCTTAAAAACTTCAGCAAGCCGGTTCACATCATTGTTTGTGGTGACTGGGGTGAGATCCATCCTGATTATTTACAAATAGCCTGGAAAACGGGTGGTAGTGTTCATACCATTGAGGAGGACATTGTGAAAATAGCCACCATGGCGGAAGAGCAGGAAATAACCATTGGGGGTGTTAAATATAAAATCATGGGGGGTGAGTTTATCAGGATAAGCAAATCGTAGTTTGTTGGTGGAACTAACCCTATATGAAACGTTGTCTCAGTACTCACTACTAAAAAAACGTAACCTTTTAAACCTTTACTCGTAATAGAGCCTCCAAATATTTTAAAAACCAACGTTTTATGAATAAACTAGCCAAAGTGGCGGGGCTGTTCCTGCTGTATTTCTGCTTTGCCTTTATTACGCCTGCAGGCAAAAAAACCATTGTAATTGATGCCGGTCACGGTGGCGATGATCATGGTGTAGCACACAATGATTTGACCGAAAAAGAACTGGTGCATCAAATTGCCGAAAAAATCAAATCGCTTAACGGTGGCAATAACCTTGACATTATTCTCCTGCGCGAAGATGATTCCTATATATCGCTTAACGACCGTGTGCAAAAAATCAATTCGCTTAAACCGGATTTATTGATTTCGCTTCATATCAATTATTCGCAGGACCGGCATGACCATGGTATAAGCGCATTTGTTTCAAAAAGCAATATCCATTACTCCAGTTCGCTTGAACAGGCTGAAAACATGATCACGGCCCTTTCGGGCGGCAAACTTGCCAAACTGGAGGTGAAAGACGCAAACCTTTATGTTTTAAGCCATACAACCTGCCCCGGGCTGTTACTTGAACTGGGGTACATGACCAATGCTAATGACAGGAATTACCTTGCCAGCGAGGCCGGCCAGGCTGAAATTGCGCGCAAAATTGTAGATTGTCTTCAGCAGTAATTCGGTATTGGCGAAGTACGGTTTAAAAAGTTTGAAGTCAGAGTTATATCCCATTGGGATTAATCAACTTCTGAAATCAGAAATCTGAAAATAGTTTTTACGTTAATCCTGCCCTTAACCGGGCCACAATATTTCCGATAATTCCATCGCGGTCGGCCCGGGCCAGGCGGGCAAACTCGGCCGTACGCTCATCTGCTTCGTGCCAGGCCTCGCTCCAAACAATCATGTCAACCAGCAGGGGAACCAATTCAATGCCTTTTTCAGTTAACCGGTAAATGACCTTTGTACGGTTTTGCGGGTGTTTTTGGCGGGTCACTACCCC
>DASPJQ010000712.1:0-3811 GCA_035628535.1 Flavobacteriales bacterium
AAGTGCTTTGGTGTTTTCACCTATCCCGCATAAATTAAAGGCATAATCAATGGCAGCCTGCGTCTCTTCTTCAGCCTGTTTGTTTTTTTTAAATATTTCAATGGCCTTGAGGAAATGAATTTCGGCACTGTTAAGCCTACCTTGCAAGGCGTAAATTTTACCCATTGCACGTTCAACTTCGCCCCTGTAAGGGGGCATTTTTTTTGCAACGGCTTCAAGTTCTTTAAGCTTTAGCGAATCGTGAATATTTTTTTTCGTAATGCGCGAAATGACAGAGTCGGCTTGTGCATTGCAGTCGGCAAAAAGTGCAATGCAAAAACCAAGGATGAAAATCCTTGCAGGCAATAACCGGTTGAAAAAAGAAGACAAATGAGATCAGGTTTGTTTAAAAATAAGCATTTGGGCAATATCAGGCAGAAATTATTCCTTATTTCTTGCTTGCAAGAAGGGTGTTTTTTAGCAAACTGGCCCGGGTCATGGGGCCAACGCCACCGGGAACCGGGGTTATGAATGCACATTTGGGCGCCACCTCATCAAACTTTACATCACCTACAATACGGTACCCCGCTTTTTTGGTGATATCGGGAACGCGGGTTATGCCCACGTCAACTATAGCCACACCTTCTTTCACCATATCGGCCGTTATGTATTCAGGTTTACCCAAAGCAACTATAAGCACATCGGCCGTAAGGCATATTTCTTTAAAATTTACCGTTCGGCTGTGCGTGAGTGTAACCGTTGCATTTCCGGGATAGGCGTTACGCCCCATTAAAATGCTCATGGGTAAACCAACAATGTTGCTGCGCCCCACCACAACACAATGCTTGCCTACTGTTTCAACATTGTAACGCTGCAACAATTGAATGATTCCATAAGGCGTTGCCGGTAAAAATCCCGGCAAATTAAGGGCCATGCGTCCCACGTTTTCAGGGTGAAACCCGTCAACATCCTTTTCAGGTTTTATGGCTTTTATGATTTTCTTTTCATCAATATGCACAGGCAAGGGCAACTGCACAATAAATCCATCCACATCATCATCGTTGTTGAGCTGGTCAATTTTTTTAAGCAGCTCTTTTTCGGAAACAGTGTCCGATAGTTTTACCAATGACGATTTAAAGCCCACCTCATGGCAATCCTTGATTTTTGAATCGACATACGTTATGCTGGCGCCAATATTTCCAACCAGTATTGCCGCAAGATGCGGGACTTTTCCACCATCTTTTTTTAATTGCTCTACTTCGAGTTTAATCTCGTCACGTATTTCCTGCGATGTTTTTTTTCCGTCTAATATAGTCATGCGTATGAAATGTGTGAACTTGTTACAGGGATTGTTTATGCAGCATAAAACAAAGGTTAAAAAGTTTTTTTTGTGAATGGTATGAAGCGTTATTTTTTTTCATGTTTGTTTTCATGTTGTTTTATCTTGTTATTCAGGTTTTTATCAAGATATTTTTGGGATGGCAGCAAGGCCCGCTGTATCCTGCGGGCGTAAAGAATGCTGTCAATAATTTCCTTTTGCTTTTCCTCGATGATTTCTTTTTGATGGGCGGTTTCCCTCTCCTTGTGTTCAATTATTTTTTTCTGTTTTTTTGTTACTTTAAACCGGTTATACATAAAACCCGCAAATACCACTACCAAAGCAAGACCACCAAACAGCATGTACTGTTGGTTTCTCGTGGCCCTGATCTCGGCATGTTGTTGCGCTATTTGGGCATCTGTAACCTTTTTCTCCTCCGCGGACTTTACGCTGTCGGCCGCGGCTTTTTTTTCGTAGTTATATTTAAGTTCGTTCCTTATAATTTCCCTTTCATTTTCTTTGCTTTGAAGACTATCTTTTACAGTAGCGTAAAGTTGAAACATTTCCAAACTCTTTTTATAATTGCCCAGCTTTTTATAAATCTCGGCTAAATTCCGCGAAACATCTTTTATTTCTATGACTGCGTTAAGCTTTTTGGCAATAACAAAAGCCTTATTGCTATAATCAAGCGCTGCAGCGTAGTTATGGAGGTCAAGGTAAACGCCTCCAATATTTAATAGTGAAGCGGCTACTTCTTTTTCATTGTCCATTTCCTCCCTTATTTTCAAACTTTTTTTATAAAAATCCATGGACTCACTATAATTTTCAAGGCTCTGATAAGCTGTTCCTAAATTATTTAGCGCAATTGCAATACCTCTTTTATTTTCAATTTCTTCCTGTATTTTCAAGCTTTGCCTGAAGAAATTAATGGCCTTTTCATATTTTTCAACTGAAAGAGTTTTATTTCCCGCATCCAGCGCTGAGTCACCAAGGTCCATGTAAACCAACCCAATATTGCTTAACGTGGCGCCAATTCCGTGTTTAGAATTAAGCTCCTTATCTATTTTCAAACTTTTAAAATAGTATTCAATGGCTTTGCTAAATTTATTCTGGTCAAGATAAAGATTTCCGATGTTATTGAACGTGGCTGAAGTTCCCATTTTATCGCCAATCAGCTCGTGTATTTTTAAACCTTTTGCAAAGTAGCCGATTGATTTGTCATAATTTCCCTGGTTTTTAAGGATGACACCGATATTGTTAAGCGCAAACGCCCTGTATTTCAAGAAAAAATTTTTTGTTTTTGACGTAAGCTTTTTTTGGAGATTAATGACACAAACACTATCAATTTTCAGGTTGAGCTCGTAGTCCATGTCAGGGTCGGAAATGTAGATGATGTTGTCCCAATCAACCAATGCATTAACCACCGTTGAATCGTGTTTGGCCTGCTTAATCACGTATCTTAAAGAATCAACTTGTTTCTGCTGCCTGGGATTTGGTTGTGCCGCACCAATTATGGGGATAAATAACAATATGGCGAATGCAGTTCTCAATTCCTATTCAGGTTATTTATCCGTATCAGTTGAATAATTAGTTTAATACCTACAAAATGGTGAGTAATTACCATTGAACTTGTTTTTTGAAAGCAGGTTATTTACAAAAAGCCATAAAACAAAAACGTCCTGCTGTTGCTGCAGGACGTTCTTTTGTCATTTGCGGCTTCCAATGGCCGTATAATCTCGTTTTGTATGGCCGGTATAAATCTGGCGTGGACGCCCGATCGGCTCCTTGTTCTCCACCATTTCTTTCCACTGGGCAATCCATCCCGGTGTACGTCCAATGGCAAACATTACCGTAAACATATCGGTTGGTATGCCCAGGGCACGGTAAATAATTCCCGAATAAAAATCCACATTCGGGTACAATTTACGCGACACAAAGTATTCGTCCTTAAGCGCAACTTCTTCCAGTTTTTTAGCAATTTCAAGTACGGGGTCATTTACCCCAAGTTTGCCCAACACATCGTCACATGATTTCTTAATAATTTTGGCGCGCGGGTCAAAATTCTTATACACCCGGTGACCAAAGCCCATAAGGCGGAAATTATCGTTTTTATCTTTTGCCTTGTCAACCCATTTTGCAACGTTACCGCCATCCTGCTTGATCATTTCAAGCATTTCGATTACTTCCTGGTTGGCGCCACCATGCAACGGTCCCCACAGTGCAGCAATTCCGGCCGAAAGGGCTGTATACAAATTAACCTGCGATGAGCCAACAATGCGTACGGTTGATGTTGAACAGTTTTGTTCATGGTCAGCATGAAGGATCAATAATTTATCAAGGGCTGAAGCAACAACAGGATCAGGTTCGTAATCAAATGTTGGCATGCTGAACATCATGTACAACAGGTTTTCAGCGTATCCATAACGGTTTTTCGGATAAACGGGCGGATGCCCCATTGAATTTTTATAAGCCCATGCTGCCAGCGTTGGAATTTTCGCCAGTGACCGGTATTTG
>DASPJQ010000713.1:0-2780 GCA_035628535.1 Flavobacteriales bacterium
TATTGGCGGTGCTGTTTTAAAGAACCGTGGCGGGCGTGAATACATACTGGGAGGAATTTCATTCAACAACATTCAAAAACCGAAACAGAGTTATTTTAATACCGATAAGATTACCCTTGACCGTAAATTGAACATTCATGGTGAGGCCGCAATAACCCTGGCCGATAAGTGGGACGTACTTCCCTCGCTCAATATGCAGTTCCAGGGCAAATACGCTGAAATTATTCCTGGGGCTATGGGGCGTTATGTGTTAAAAGATGAAAAAGGCCAATACCGTGCTGTAACGGCAGGGGGCTGGTACCGTTTTAAAGATGCTTTTTACCTCATGGGCGGTTTTGAAATGGACAAAATGAAAGCAGGCATTAGTTACGATATTAATTTCAGCGACCTTGTTCCCGCCAGCAATAACCGCGGTGCATTTGAAATCTCCCTTATTTATATCATTGATAACTACAACCCCAAACGCATAATGCACCGTATTTGTCCAAATTATCTCTGATGAAACAATCATTAATTTTTCTTTTCTTCGTTGTTTGTATTGGTGGTAACGCGCAAACATTTGACCAGTTGGTGAAGTTTGCCGATGAGAATGCGAAGGCTGGCGATTACTATGGAGCCTCGCTTTACTACCAAAAAGCGCTCAGGATTGACAGTACCGATATCGAATTGCTCTGGAAATATGCCGAATGTCTTAGGCTATACAACAATTATGACAAAGCAGAGTATTATTATGCCAAAGTGTTTGAACGTGAAGAAGGGATGAAATACCCCGAAAGTCAATTCAACCTGGCCCTGATGCAAAAAATGAATGGCCGTTACAAAGAGGCCGGTGAAACATTTAAGGCGGTGAACAAAAAATTTCAAAAGGACAAAAAATCGTACTATTTCCTTAAATCAAAAAAAGAAATACAGTCGTGCAAATTTGCCGAAGCGCAGGCAAAGCATGTTGACACCACCGGATTTAAGATTTACAATGCCGGTGCAACCATCAATTCATTTGACTCGGAATTTGCGGCCCTGCTTACCGACTCATCGGTTATGTTCAGTACCATGCGGGCCACCGATTCAAGAGGCGATGAAGAAGTATACGATAAACTTTATTATATACGGTTATACGAAGCCATTGGGAACCCTGCAAAACAAAAAGGTCCGTCAAAAATTGTAAAAGCCGAGGTGAATAACTTACCTGCACATACGGGTAACGGCTGTTTCAGCGCTGATGGAAAACGGTTTTATTATACTGCCTGCGACAGCATTGGTCAATGCAGGATCATGGTGTCAACCATAACCAAAAACGGGGCCACTGCCGGGCGTGAAGTTGGAGGTGATGTGAATACAAAAGGATATACCAGTACGCATCCAACCATAGCTGACATAAATGGGAAAGAATTCCTGTTTTACTCAAGCAATAAGCCCGATGGGATCGGTAAAATGGATATATGGTATTGCGAACTTAGCAACGGTGGCGAAAAAATTGGCAAGCAAAAAAATGCAGGCCGCATTATTAATTCAATTGATGACGAGATAACGCCTTTTTACGATCCATTTGAACAAGTACTGTATTTCAGTTCAAGCTGGCACGAAGGGTTTGGTGGCTTTGACATTTTTAAAATAACAGGTGAGCCGGGTAATTTCGGACAACCCATCAACATGGGGTTGCCAACCAATACATCGGTAAATGACATGTACTTTTTCAAGGACCGCAAAAATGAATTCGCCATGTTGACCTCAAACAGGGTAGGGAGCATGTTTAAAAAAAGCCCTACCTGCTGCAATGATATTTATGTGGTTGAATATCCTAAAAAGGAAGAACCGAAAGACACGGTTCCATACGCCAACCTGGTTGAATTGAACAGGTATTTGCCCGTTACACTTTATTTCCATAACGATGAGCCGGGGGCAAAAAGTTTTGATACCCTCACAAGGCTTAATTACATGACTACCTATGAAGAATATTCAAAGCTGCACGATAAGTACCGCGAAGAATTTTCCAAAGATTACGAAGAGCCGAAAAAATCAAAGGCCAAAACAGCCGTTGATAATTTTTACAGCGATTATGTTGACAAAGGCGTAAGTGATTTGGAAATATTCACCAAACTTTTATTGGAAGAGTTAAAGAAAGGATACGAAATTGAACTCACCATAAAAGGGTTTGCAAGTCCGCTGGCCAAAACCGATTATAATGTCAAATTGACCAAACGCAGGATATCCAGTTTGATGAATTATCTGCGTGAGTACAACAGTGGAGAATTTGTTCCATATTTGAATGGTACGGCTCCTAACGGTGGTAAACTGGTTTTTGAAAAAATCCCGTTCGGTGAATATACGGCCGAAAAAAACGTGAGCGATGATTATTACGATCAGCGGAACTCCATTTATAATCCAAGCGCGGCACTGGAACGAAAAATTGAGATTCAAACCGTGCAGCGGGCCAGTAAAGACAGTTTGATGGCGCAAATAAAGGTGGATAAAGAGGCGCACGATTTCGGGGCCAGTAAAAAAGGCGAAGTGCTTATACATAAATTTAAAATTAAAAACACGGGCCAGGCTGTTTTAAAAATTGAAAACCTGATTGCCTATTGTGATTGTATTAAAGGGAAGGCTTCGGTGACCGAAATTAAGCCAGGCGAGACAGGTGAAGTTGAGGTGACGCTTGATACCAGCAACGCTGAGGGGAAACAGGTGCGATCGGTAACGGTTGTTACGAATGGATTTCCGCCCAATAAACGGTTGGTAGTAACAACTGAAGTGAAGTAATATGGTAAAAGGAACATTTAATG
>DASPJQ010000714.1:0-4347 GCA_035628535.1 Flavobacteriales bacterium
AAAAAGCGCTTTGTACGAAAACCTGCTGCACGGTTTTCCAACCATGACGGCAGCGCCAATTCAACCTGGTGTTTTAAAAATGTGCTGCATGACGAGAGTTATTTGTCCTTTCATGTGATACGTGCTTATTTTGACGATATGCTTTTAAAAAATGCGCGTAAAAACGGGGCCGAAGCGCTGGAGCAAATGAATGTAGACAAGGTTGAGCTTGATGCGCCTGATGGTATAGTGAACGTTTATGCAAAAGACCATGAAGGCAAAACGCATGCATACAAAGCGAAATATTTGTTGGATGCCAGCGGGCAGGATACCTTTTTGGGCAAACGCCTGGGCGGAAAAAAAGCGTACCAGGATTTGGACAGGATTGCCTTTTTGGCGCATTGGGGTGGGGTTGATTACGTACATGGCATTGATTTGGGTTACCTCAATATTGCCTATTTGGAACAGCACAAAAGCGGTTGGTTTGGCTTGCAGCCGGTTGGTAAGGACCGCGTGAGCGTGGGCCTGGTGGTTGACCGCAAATACCTGAAAGCAGAGAAGGAAAAATTCAAAAAGCAGGGTATTGACAACTGGCAAATGGCCCTGTACATGCAGGAAATTACCAATACCAAACTTACCAATGATTTAATTGTAAAGCCCAAAGCGCGTATCGTGCAGGACATGATCATTGTTTCAGACTTCAGTTATTTTGCCGAAAAACAATACGGGAAAAACTGGGCCATGATTGGTGATGCCGGTAAATTCCTGGATCCCATATTTGCTTCGGGCGTTTATTTGGGCATGTACAGCGCGCGCATGTTTGCCAATGCGTTGCATACACGGTTTACAAAGGGCGTTGAGGAGTCCGAAAAGGAAATTGCAGCAGCCATGAAGCACATTTCAGGGGCCTATAACCTGGTGGAGAAGTTCATCAACATTTTTTACGATCCCAAAGGTTTTAACCTGGCCGAAATGTCGTCAACCAGTGAATCAAATTATAAAAATTATGAAATGGCCTTTTCACTCACGCATTATTTGCTGGCTGGCGACTTTTTTAACCGGTATGAAACCTACAGCGGGTTTTTGGACATGCTGAGCAACCCTAAACAATTTGCCCGGTGGAAAAACCTGGTGGTGCACAAACCGCTCAAGGACATCAATCCCTGTGACAATACCTGGGAAGAGGTGTTTGGTGAGATTGACGAGGAGTTTTGTAAAAGTGTGGGGCAGGTGGATTAGTGAATTTATTTTATTTATGGGTTACTAATAACATCGGTCACCATATATCCAAAGCCAGGCATCATGTCAAGTATAACCATAAATTATTTCTTTCCAGGAAACGCCATGGCTGGTTTTTTGTTATTTGCCTCCTTAATGGCCAACGCCCAAACAACCTGCCCAACCCCTGCCAAAAAATATAGTCTGGATACCATTGGCTCAGTGGCGCAGTATACCGAGGTTGTATCTTCGCGAAAACTGGCCGATGAGCATTATTGTTATACCATTATTGCAAACGTTAATGTAGTGGATGTAGAGCAGGGTATAACCTTGGCCGGCAGGTATGTGGTACTTGATCATGATAGAATCAGGAAAATAACCGATAACAAGGATTCAATACCCAAATTTCCCAAGAACAAATGCGTGCTTTACGTGGAGGGTAGTGGAAAATACCTTTCTCCAGGTTTGTGTGACATGCATGTACATTATGGGTGTATGGCTGGTGAACGGTTCGCTTATTTGCTCAACGGAGTAACCACGGTGCGTAATGCAGGTGGAACACAATTCCACAGGGAAGAGCAATTGTTATTGGAAAGGAACAGGCTTCTTGGTCCTGACCTCTTGACAACAACAACCGCCATAACAAAGTACAATTATCCGAAATTAGATAGCTTAATGACTGTACCCGGGTGGATCTATTTTAATTATAATAGCGTTGAAAAGATTGATTCGGTATTGATGCGCATAGCAGGGACAAATTGTAAAATTTCGGTCGATCTCATAGGGACTCACCCAAAAACGGGATTCCCGAATGGCACCGTTTTTGAGCGAACATCCGAATCAACTGAGTTGCTGTTACAGCGCAATGATCCTGGATTTTGGTACATATCACGGTTTTATCACCCGAACACTGACCTTGTGACGTCCATTCAACCTGGTTTTGCGGATCAGGTAAAACAACGCATCAGCCAGTTTTGCATTGGTTCTGAAACGGGAAGTGAAAATGTGCGATATGGCCAACCCGGAGAATTGGTTTTGCACGAAATGCGATTCCTTGAAGAAGCAGGTGTTGCAAGGGCGGACGTTATTCGTGTCGCCACCTTAAACGCGGGCCGTATGGGCCAAAATTTCTCACCTGTACCATTTGGTCTAATAAAAGAAGGATACAGGGCCAATTTGATCCTGCTTTCTGGCGATCCGTTCCAGGACCTGGGTAACTTTAAAAAAATTACAGGTTTGTTTTCAAGGGGATCCTGGATTTCGGGTGCTGATATGGTTGAAATGCGTAAATTTTTACACCTGCCGGAATGGAACAGGTAAAAATACATATACCGGAGCCCTGCCATGAAAACTGGGATACAATGACCCATGCAGAACAGGGACGGCATTGCAAAAAGTGCGATAAGGTGGTAATGGATTTTGCCGGATACTCCGATCAAAAATTGCGGCAGGTGATTTCAAACATGGCAATAGAAGGTAAAAAAGCATGTGGTAGATTCAGAAACGATCAATTGGTTGAGAAACCCGAGGCATATGTGGAAATTGAGCATTATTCACTCTCACCAAGACAAATTTTTATTCTTACTATACTCGTGGTTTTTTTTCTTGGTGGGCTCGCCTCTTGCAAAATTGAACGATATACGCTTGGTATTATGGATATGGAAACCAAACAAAACGTTTCTGTAAAACAGCATTTGCGAAATTTTGACAACCATTGTGCAACCACTGGACGCACACTTGGCCCATTTATTCATCCTAAAGTTGATACCGTAAAACGCGACACCGTAATAATTGTTAGACCTGAAAAAGCGGTCAAAGCCTTTTTTGATTCGAATTCTTTTATCCTAAACGAGCGTTCAAAAGAAGCCCTTGATCAGTTCGTTAGTAAATTAAAGGGTAAAAAATATTCACTTGAAATAACCGGCCACACCGATGACAGGGGTTCGGAAATATTTAATGAAGCCCTTTCCTATAAGCGGGCAATTTCGGTAAAGAATTACCTGGTTTCAAAGGGTGTGACGGTGGATGTTTGCCGTGGGGTTGGTTATCAGCATCCTGTAAGCAGCAACGCCTCTATTGCTGGCCGGGCTGATAACCGAAGGGTTGAAATACTAATATTATGGAAATAAATACCGGAGGCGTAAACTGTATGATAAAACAATCAAAGAATAGAAATAACTATCTTTACTCACACTTTTTTCACACCCAACCAACTCGGAACGAGAAACTGCAAACTAATAAACTCAGATTACCCACACTAACCTCAAACTTCAAACTTCAAATCTCAAACCAACTAGAAACCCGGAACTATAAAACGCACTAAACCCTCCCATATCCAATTCGTATACGGGACCGGTTCACACCCATTATAAATCACAAGTAATATCGGTTTTTAAAACTTATACTATGAGTTACATACAGACCAACAATAACTACCCGGGCATTTTGGAAATGCTTTGGTACAAGCCGGCTACGGGCAGGCGTCTTTCGGCCCTGGCGCATCAACTGCTTTTGGGCAAATCGGGGTTAACCCCGGGTGAAAGAGAAACCATTGCAGCCTATACCTCTGCTCTAAATGACTGTGATTTTTGCTGCGATTCCCATAATGCTGCAGCCTGCGAGCATTTGAAGACTGAACGCAAAAAGGCCGATTACCTGAGCCCTGAATTTATGGCCCGCCAGTCCAAAAAAATGCAGGCCTTGCTTACCATTGCGGGCCAGGTCCAAAAAGGGGGCAAGTATGTGCAGCCTGAGAGTATAGCCATGGCCAGGTTGACCGGGGCAACCGATGAAGACATACACGACACGGTTTTAATCACGGCTGCTTTTTGCATGTATAACCGGTACGTGGATGGGTTGGGAACAAGGATTTCAACCCAGGAAGATTACCAGGAAACGGGTGTAAGACTGGCCACAAAAGGCTATAAATTCCCACCACGGTTTATGTATTGGTTGGTACGAAGCATATTGAATAAACGGTATACCAAAGTATAATGCAATACCAGCTCAATAGATTTTTAGTATATAATTAATTGAAATTCAATCAAAACATTAAATATTACTTTCAAAACAAAAGTAATATCATTTTAAATACTTTCATTTTGCAAGTATTATTATATTTGCTAAATGAAGCCGAAACAGGTGTATTTC
>DASPJQ010000715.1:0-1039 GCA_035628535.1 Flavobacteriales bacterium
ACAGCCAGTACAAAGCCTTCCAGTCCACGATACTCAACCCGGTTGTGCATACCAGGACCACTGATGGGTTGTTGTTTATATATCTCACTTAAGAAGTGAACGTTGAATTTCAGGAAGTCAATTAGTTCGCAGGCACTGTCAATTTCTGCCTGGTAAACATTCTTACTTTGACCAAGCATGGTTGTGCCATTCATGTGATGACGATACTTGGTAGAGATTAGCTCAGCTGCTTTTAAAAAAATGCCGGCACGGTCCTCCCAATTCATATTTGTCCAGGCTTCTCTTGCTGCCAATGCTGCTTCAATTGCCTGCGTTACATGGGTTTCATTACCTGAATGATAATGACCAAGCAGGTGCTTCCGCTCGTGTGGCGGATGCATTGCTTCCAGTTTACCGGTGCGAACTTCTTCACCACCGATGTACATCGGAACATCGATTTGCTGGCTCTTTAGTTCAGCCAACGTTTTTTTCAAAGCCGCTCTTTCTGGCGAACCTGGCTCATAATTATGAACCGGTTCATTTGCTGGTATAGGATAAGAAAAATAGCCAAAATTCATGTCGATATTTTTTACGAGGGTTCTTAATGTTATTGCGCTAATGTCTCTGCAGTTTCGAATTCAAACACATGGCCGCCGGTACTTTGCTGGATGGATTGCATAACTTCCGTTGTTACGTTTTTGCCGCCACCTATGTTGGAGAACAGACAACCAAACGTATAGATGATACCCCATGGAATGCCCCACCATCCTAGTAACAACGATGTCAGTGAAAAGGGCAATCCTTTTACAAACGCATTTTCATTGCTTTTGATAAAATAGATACTGGATGGCCGTTTGAACGACATGACGATGACGGAAATGCAATATGTGTACAGCACGAATTTTCCACCACGGTTAATCTCATCCTGCACCTCGGCAACCGTCATGCCTTCGATACCTTTAATTTTCATATAGCAGTAGTTTTAGAATGCAAAATGGAAAAGTAAAAATGTAAAAAAGGACGTAATGTGTTCGTGAACAACCCTTTTGAATTTTACATT
>DASPJQ010000716.1:0-2633 GCA_035628535.1 Flavobacteriales bacterium
AATTGGCGGGATCTTTTTTAAATAAAGTACTTATCTTTTTCATGTTTGTTCGGTTAAAATTATATTCAGTTTATTCAAAACACGGCAATACAACTCCGGGCCGGCTGCATAAGTTCCTTACACGTTAGCCAGTAAAAACAAAAAACCCGGTCTTTTCAAAAGGGACCGGGTTTGCATTCAGTGAATTAATTCATTCACGTCATGACGTACCTGTCCCATTCCCGTTTCGTGGTCGGGTAGTGGTAAAATCGTATAATATGCTGTGTATTCATTTGCGTTTTATCAATAAAAAAACCCCGTTTGTGACGGGGTTTATATGTTAAGTTTTACATTCTTTTTGTTTAACAATACACTCCCGTGACCGTGTGATGGGTCGGATACCCTGTGCAAAAGGGCGTTTGTTGAGCGTGTATGGTTGTCATTTTATTCATTTGTTGTACAAAATTATCAATTTATTTTTAAGTCAGACGCGGACTTGAAAAAAAAGTTGCCTGCCTGGTCAAAAAAATGATCAGGCGGATTTAAAGGTACAAGTAGCAATAATAGAAACCATCAATACAAAGCTAAAGAATTGCCGGTTGCAAAAATTATCCAAATTCTGTCCGCGTCTGACCAGTATTGACGAATTATTGTTTAGCTTCCGTTTTTGTCATTGCGGTTGTGTTTTCATCAACCCTGTTTTTGTTATAACCTGCCACAACTGCTATAAAAAGCCCTATAAGCAAAATCCATACAAAACCGCTAATTGCCATGGTTGTTTCTTCACTTACGTTTTCCTTTCTTGTTACCGATCGGGTTGGTGGCGGGAGCAGGAGTAAAAATGCGAAGAATATGCCGGTAATAGCCAGGGGTAACCAATAAACACCCCAAAGAGCCGGCCCAAAGGGTACAATCCAAAATCCGCTGGCAAGTACCGCCAGGAATAAGATCCCAAAAAACAGGGCAATTGCCCCAAATGGGCTGCCTTTGTAACCAATCGGAAAAAAGACCAGGGAGATTACGAGGGAAATTAAAAATGCTGCTAATAGTATCATAAAATATATTTTTATATGCAAATAAACAAAATCCGTTAGCATTGGTTTACCACGATTAGTTAAGAAAGGGTTCCATGTCGTTTAAACAGGAAATTTTTCGATTGGATTGATTGTATAAACATTTTTACTCCGTAGTTTATTCAATCGCATTAAAACTCACTTTTCCCGATATAATCGATTTAATTTTATCTATGTGATGCCACTGCGTTTCATGCAGGTATTTGGACATATGCTCAATGCTTATCCATTTCCACCCGTTTACCTCGGGCAGCCCTTCTTTTATAAATGTTGAACAGCTGTATAAATGCTCATTTAAGCTCGTATCAGTTACAACCAGGAACGATTCCAGGACTTTATTTTGTTTTTCGTAGTGTATAGGTTCCAGTTCATAATTTTCCATAACTGAAAGTTTATTCATGTCAATTCCTGTTTCTTCTTTGAGTTCGCGGCATGCACATGTAAATGAGTCCTCGTTTAATTCTTTAATTCCCTTTGGTATGCTCCAGGTATGCCACGGGGCGTTGGTGGCATGGCAGGCCAGTATTTTTTTTTGACGGATGTCGTACAGGAAAATTCCGCATGTTACCGTTGCGATTCCTCTATTTCGTTTTTGAGCCATTTGCTGTTTTTCTTTCAAATAATGGTTTGGCTTATACGGCTTTTTTGCTTTGCGGGTTAAATTTTTTAGTTCTATTTCACAAACAGCATCCGCGCGCTATTTTCGGCATAACAATTGCCCTTATTAGCATGCACAAAAATGAAATAACGGTTTTTTTGCTTTGAATGATTAAAATCACTACCGAGATTAAACATAAGCGCAATTGCCAATAGCGCCAGTATTGGTGTTATTTTGATAATAATTACCCGTTCTTTCCCAAATCAGGAAAATTCACTCATAGTAAAATGATGCCTTATGGTCATTGGCCGTGCTTGCTTAACTCCTTTTGGAAGTTTTATTCACTATTTAAAAGCAAAAGGAGATTGTATGTGTTTTTCTGCAGGAACCAGTTTTGGGGTTGGTATTGTTCTAACCACAACCGGTGTAGCTACCTTAAAAAAAGCCAATGAACGGTCACAATTCGCTTTTGCATGTATCCCGCTTATTTTTGGTATTCAGCAAATATCAGAGGGATTTGTATGGCTTTCATTACAAAATCCGGCATTTTCTGAATGGCAAACCGTTTCAACATATATTTTCCTGGCGTTTGCCCAGGTTGTTTGGCCGGCATGGGTGCCTTTGTCCTTTTTACTGCTTGAAAGACAGAAAAAGCCTAAAAGTATTTTGTATGGACTTACAGGAATTGGATTGCTGGTGGCCGGATATTTAGCATACCGTTTAGCGACCAACGTTGTTACTTCTCATATTGTTGGAATGCATATATGGTATGATCTTGGAATTGAAGGCGGTGTAGTCCGTGTGCTTGGAATTTTATATTTTGTGGCAACAGTTGTTCCCCCGTTTTTTTCCAGCCTGAACCGAATGTGGTTACTTGGAACATTTATCCTGGCCTCATACATCATAACGAAATTATTTTTTGAAGAATACGTGATTTCTGTCTGGTGCTTTTTTGCAGCGCTTATAAGTGTGACGGTATTCTT
>DASPJQ010000717.1:0-2004 GCA_035628535.1 Flavobacteriales bacterium
ACCTGTTTCAGGTATTCATCCAATACCTATATTTGTTTATAATTATTCTAAATAAGGAATGGTATCGGTTATCATAGCAGACAGTAATGAACTGATTAGAGAGGGTTTAAAGGCCATCATGGGCCGTGAAAAGGAAATTAAAATCCTGGCCGAGTGCAGTGATCGTGAACACCTTCTTTCGGCCATAACACGTGAACAGCCCAATGTAGTAGTGATTGATTATTCAAGCCAGGGCTTCAGTGTTGATGTAATCCTGGAAATCAAAAGAGTATATCCTGATATTCATTTTGTTGCCATTACGTTTTTACCTACTGGCAATGCCATTATCAGCGCCATCAAAGCGGGCATTACATCCTATGTTAAAAAGGATTGTGACATTGCCGAGATCCTTGATTCGGTATATGAGTCTTCAAAAGGAAATAAATTCTTTTGCGGATCTATTCTTGAAAAAATCAAAGCTGAGTCCATTGACATAAACAAAGGTGAATTCAAATCGCTGGCGTGCGCTCCGGTTGCCATTACCGAACGCGAGTTGGAAATCATTACGCTCATTGCCGAAGGTTTCACCAACCAGGAAATTGCCGAGAAACTTTTCCTGAGTACGCATACCGTTAACACGCATCGCAAAAACATCATGTCAAAACTGGGCGTTACCAATACTGCCGGTATTGTTATGTATGCGGTAAAATGCAACCTGGTTAGTCCGAACAAATATTTATTTGCTGCACAATAATGCGGTTTCCCGTTTACCGCAAATACGCCAACGGTAAATCCTATTTTATAATTACTTCAGACAAGACCTGGACCGAATACAAACAGGTTGGAAAACGTTTTGAAAAACATGAATTCACCGCCACGCAGTATCCTGAAATGCTTTTTATACAGGACCTGCTTAAAAAAAATGAAGGCGTCCTTGAGTCAAACGCCTTCGAAATTTCGCAATTAAGCTTAGCAGATTAATTTCCTCTTGCAACCTGTACGGTCCCGTGGTAGTTGGCGGGTGTGCTTCCATCGGTAAGTGTTACCACGTAAAAATAAACACCGTCTGACACATCACCACCGTCCCAGTTGTTTTGATATGCACCGTTTTCATACATCAACTGTCCCCAACGGTTGTAAATGGCAACCGCAGTGTTGGGATGTTTTTCCAGGTTTGTAATAATCCAGAATTCATTCAGGCCGTCACCGTTGGGTGTCATAATGTTTGGAATGGTAATGTCGCATGCTTCAATAACCACAGTTGATGTGTCTGAATCAATGCTGTTACATACATCAATAACTGTAATCACGTAGGTTTGCGTGGTCAGGTCGGTTGTTACAAGGGTTGATGCATTTGAGATTGGAACACCGTTTTCAGACCAGGTATATACCGTACCGCCATTGCTGTTGGTAACAATGGGCACCAGCGTAACGGAGCCGTCCTGTATACAAAGCGTATCGCTTGAAATGCTTACCTCAATTTGCGTAGGCTGCCTTACATCAACCGTAACAGGAACCGTGGTGGTTTCACCGCACGCATCGGTAATGGTAACGGTATAAACCGTAGTGTCGCCTGGTGTTACCGTAATTGAATCTGTAATAGCTCCCGTTGACCATGAATAAGTAAACGGACTTGTTCCACCACTCACGTATTCGGCACCAATGGTAACAGGATCAAAAGGGCAATATGTTGAGAACGTTGCAGGGTCCCAGAACTGCGGTACTATTTGTACATTAACAGGAATGTTCACTACCGTTACCATGTCACACACATCGGTAATGGTTACGGTATACACCGTTGTATCGGTTGGTGAAACAGTAATGGATGATGTTGTTGCACCCGTGCTCCAGCTGTAACTGAAAGGGGTGGCGCCACCGCTTACAAACGTTGGCGAAATGGTGGCTGAGTTAGGACAGAAAATATTTACAGGCGTGGCGCTCCATACATGTGGAACAGCCTGGGCGTTTACGGTAATATTGACAACAGCCACATTACCGCATGCATCTGTAATGGTTACAGTGTAT
>DASPJQ010000718.1:0-5243 GCA_035628535.1 Flavobacteriales bacterium
AGAAAAAATGCAATTTTGAATACCCATGGTTCAATGAACAATAAAACAATTAAAACATGCCTGGTATTACACACCCCTTAATAACCGATAACCAATAACTAATAACTATTTCAATGCAATTCAAATCAGACGTAGAATCAGTAGAATATTTTGTACAGCAATCTAAAAAACTCAATGCCGAAATCGGCAAGGTCATAGTTGGTCAAAAAGAAGTGCTGGACCAGGTACTTATTACCATTTTCAGCAAAGGACATGTTTTGCTTGTTGGTGTGCCGGGTTTGGCCAAAACATTGTTGGTAAATACCATTGCCGATACGCTGGGTTTGAGTTTTAAGCGCATTCAGTTCACCCCCGACCTGATGCCAGGCGATATCATTGGGTCAGAAATCCTGGATGAAAACAGGAATTTCAAATTCATAAAAGGACCTTTGTTCGCAAATATTATTCTTGCCGATGAGATCAACCGTACTCCACCCAAAACACAATCAGCATTGCTTGAGGCCATGCAGGAACGGGCGGTTACGGCCGCTGGAGTGCGTTATACGTTAGACAAACCGTTTTTTGTACTGGCCACCCAAAACCCTATTGAGCAGGAAGGGACATACCCGCTGCCTGAAGCGCAACTTGACCGCTTTATGATGAATGTTTGGGTTGATTATCCCAGCTTCAGTGAAGAGGTGCAGGTGGTAAAAAGCACCACAACCGAAAAAACGGCAACAGCGCAAGCTGTTATGTCGGGCGAAGAAATTTTATTTTTCCAGGAACTGGTGCGCAAAATTCCGGTAACCGATAATGTAATTGAATATGCAGTTGGCCTGACTGCCAAAACACGCCCGGGTGGCGATAAAGCCACCGATATGATTAAAAAATACATTTCATGGGGTGCGGGCCCCCGTGCCTCGCAATACCTGGTGTTGGGAGCAAAGTGTCATGCCGCTTTAAACGGTAAATTCTCGCCCGATATTGAAGACGTAAGGGCTGTTGCGGTTCCCGTTTTACGCCATCGCATTGTGCGGAATTATATTGCAGAAGCTGAAGGTTTCACGGTTGAAAAGATTATTGGGTCTATTTTGTAGGGTTTACGCATGGCCCGGTTTTTTCATTAAATCTAAAGCAAAATCCAATGAAACCTACGCTGTTTTTTCTTTTTTTCTTTCACACTTTTTTTTCTTTATGCCAGGTAAGGGTTGATGATTACTACAAACCCGCTGACGGAAAAGACTGGGCACCCGCCATACAACGGGCCATGGATGCGCTGGATTCATTGGGACACGGATCGCTTGAATTTACCGGAACAAAAAATTATTACGTGAGTAGCAACATTGAACTGCCGCGTTATGGAAAAACCGGGCGAAAAATTTTTATACTTAACGGAAATGGTTGTTCAATCAACGCAGCCGACTCAGTTTTTGTGTTTAACCGTATACCCAAAAACCAAAAAGAAGCGCTTGATAAAATGATGAGCGTTCGTTTTTCCATCAATGATTTTACAATTACCGGAGGAAAAAAAGCCGTAAACATGGGTGCAACGTATGGAACCAGTATGAACCGCTGCAATTTCCAGAACCAAACTGAGTCAGCCATTGATATCCAGTTCGGGCTAAATACAAGTATATTTCAGTGCAACAGTACCGGAGCGTGCAAAAACCATTTTGTATTGCGCACCGGGAGCGATTGGGGTGGTACCGCAATAAACAGTCAAAGCAACCACTCGGTACTCAACATGTGCCGTGTTTATGCGGGTAAAGGCGGAAACTCGGCATTCATGGTACTTGGATCAAGCGGTTGTGTTATTCGGGATTGTATTAGTGAAGGTAACCACGAAATCAATTACAGCGTTTACTTTGATTACGCTAAAAGCAATTGCGTAAAACTTTTTAAGCTTGAAAATTTACACCTTGAACATGCGCCTAAAATTGCCGGAATTTATATTCACAATATGGGTATTGCCATATTGGATGGTATTTTTTACCAGATGGGCCATAAAGGCGAGGATTTTGTGCTGGTGCAGGTGGTTGACCGCAGTGAACAAATTACCCTTAAAAATGTGCCGTGGTATGTGCCGGGAACGGTACTGGAACAATATGGTGGAAATGATGGTGCATGTTGGGAACTTGAAAACTGCAGCAAAGAGTTTTACGATGAAAAAAACTGGCGCATTCATTTTGGCGAAGAAGTAAAAAACAAACTGCCTTATTATTTCAGGGGACACGGCTACCGTTACCAAATCCAAAAGGATTTTAAGGGAGGTAAATAGTTAACGTTTTGTAGGTTTTAGCCTTGCAAAATCCTATTTTTACTGAACTTTTAACGCCTTGGGTTGTACTTACCTAAAACTGTTTTATGAAAATATTCCTGCTGTTGCTTATTGTTCCCGTAACAACTTGTTTTGCAGGCGTAAAGGAATCGGATATACCTTATTACCAGGTTACCGCTGAAAAAAAAGACCTAAGCCTGGATAAAAATACTGCTAAAATTATTTTCCATTTCGAAGAGCATTCGGGTGCTTGTTTAAGAGGCACGGTTACGTATACGGTTAATGGTAAAAATGCGCCTCAGCCAACATTGGATTCAATGGGATTTTACAGCCGCAGCATTAAGCCGGGCAAACATAAATTTGTGTTTTCGGCAACCAATTGCAATCCCATTCAAACGAAAGCAATTGAAATTAAAAACCAATGTGTTGTTTCAATGCTTGTTCATTTTCATTCAAACGTGATCATTTATGAAGCTGATAAACCCGTTATCTACCTTTACCCCGAAAAGGAAACCGAAGTAAGCGTTAAACTTGATTTCAAAGGCGAAATGGATTTTTCGTACCCGCTTTATAACAACGGGTGGAATGTAGTTGCCCATCCCAATGGGACAATTAAATCGGGTGCAAAAGAATACGGTTACCTTTTTTACGAGGGAAAAATAGATTCACGCGAAATAAAAACCAGGTACCTTGAAGGGAGCGTTGTAAACAGCAGCGAGCTAACGTGTTTCCTGGAAACTTCGCTCACCGCAATAGGTTTAAACACCAAAGAAATTGCCGACTTTGTAACATACTGGGCACCGCGCATGTTGCAAAATGAAAAAAACTATGTGCGGTTTATGCTTACAGATGAATACGACCAGGTGGCCAAACTGGAAGTAATGCCCAAGCCCGATCATGTATTGCGTGTATACATGTTGTGGCAGAAAGCTGATAACAACACGCCTGGAAACTTAAAAAAGCAAACGTTTATTCCTTTCAAACGCGGTGGTTTTACGGTCGTAGAATGGGGTGGATCAGAAGTAAAAGATGTTTTTATACCTGCAATTGCCCCCAAATGAAATTGAGCATACTCTTTAGCCCACATTTAAAATCAAATCGAATAATATGCTGAAAAAAATAACCTTGTTGGTACATTCACTGTTGGCAGTGCTTTTTTGCTTCGCAAACAAGCGTGAAGATATTGGTCGCGGTGTTTGGAAAGAATCAACCGCTACCGTAACTAAAATTGTTCCCAATAAAACCAAACCCAACAATGTGGTGTTGATCGTCAATGTAAAATGTCCCGGTGATGCATGCGCCAAAAAAGGCCTTAAAATGGCAATGAATGGCATTGAAGTTGACGTTAAACCTGACAAAAACAAAAATTTTGTTCATGTATTTAAACCCGGTAAATTCAAATTGAAATTTTCAGGGCCTTCGTACTTTGCAGCCTATACCGATTCCATAAACTTTGAAAAAGGCACAAAGGTATTTATTACGGTACAGTTTGAACTGGAACAAAAAAACCTGCATACCCGCAAACCGGTTATTTATTTATACCCACATGAAAAAACAGAAGTGAATGTTCAACTGGTGTACAATGGTGACCTGGAATTTACTTACCCTGAGTACACGGCTGGTGGTTGGGATGTAACGGCAAATCCCAACGGTACCATTGAGGCCGATGGCAAACAATACAATTACCTGTTTTGGGACGGTAAAATGGACCAAAACAAACTGAACGTTGATTTTTCAAGCGGATTTGTGGTTGATTCAAAAAGCCTGGTCACATTCCTGGAATCAACCCTGGCACAAATAGGGTTTAATTCAAAGGAGTCAGCCGATTTTATTACGTATTGGGTACCACTTATGCAGGTCAATGAAAAAAATTATATTCATTTCATACTCAATGAAGATTATAACCAGGTGGCAACTATTAACGTAAGCCCTGAACCAAACTGTATGTTGCGTGTATTTATGGTGTGGACGAAGGCCAGCGGGGGGTTGGGCGATGTACTGCCGCAAGCTTTTGTGCCGTGTAAACGCGAGGGTTTCACATTAATTGAATGGGGCGGATCTGAATACACTTTACAAGTAAAATAAAAACCGATGAATACGTTATTTACAACACTGCTGGTTACAGGTGCATTGGCTGCAAATGCAGGAAAACTTGAGTCCGGTCTTCTCAAGTCTGTTGCCCCTTTTCGTGAGGGGAAAGTTGAAACTGATAAAACCCTTGAAGCCCACCAGGCCGTGTATAAATTTCACTTTAACGTTCAATACCAAAATAAAAAAACACTCAAAACAGTTTGGCTTAAGGTTGACAATTGCGAAAAAGTAAAACCTGTGCTGGATTCCCTGGGTTGGTGTACGTATACCATGGCTCCCGGTAAACACAATTTTGAATTTTGTGCTGACAAGTGTCAAATTGTAAAAGGTGAGACCAATGTAAAGCCTTATACACGCAACGAATTTGAAATTACGTTTACCGATACAACGGTTGTGGTTGTTGTATGTAAGCCCGTTATTTATTTATATCCTAAAGAAGAATTTCCGGTAACGGTTAAACTGGATGTGAAAGGAGAGCTGGGGTTTACCTATCCAACCTATCATGATCAATGGACTGTACTGGCTTACCCTAACGGAAAAATTCAGGATGAAGGAACCATGTTTAACTACCTGTTCTGGGACGGGAAAATGCCTGCGCATAAGCTTAAATACGATCCAGCGGTTGGGTCGGTTGTTGCAAAGGCCGAACTCACCGGTTTCTTCCATCGTAATTTGAGCGAACTTGGTTTTACCAGTTGGGAAATGCAGGATTTTATGACCTATTGGGTGCCAAAAATGTTGGAAAATGATTTTAATTACGTTCATTTTTTGGTGGATGAAGACTATGAACAAATTGCCGGTGTGACAGTTACCCCAAAACCCGACCATATGTTAAGAGTTTACATGCTATGGCACCCGGTGAAAGACAAAAATACGGTAACTTGTATACCGCAAA
>DASPJQ010000719.1:0-1386 GCA_035628535.1 Flavobacteriales bacterium
ATAAAATACAGTACGTGCACAATTGCATGGACACCACCACAACCTGGTGCAGCATTTACCACGGAGTTATTTCAAACGTTTCAACCAGCCCGGTTATAAATTCCATGCTCATTACCGATACGCTGCGCGATTTGGGTTATCCGAACATTTCTTATGCCGGGACCGGCCCCACCGACAATACAGCCATTATTAATTTTGACCATTGCGCACCAACGGTACATGCCGGTGTTTCAGCCGTAAAAACCGATGGGAATTTCAATTATTCTTACACCAAAAAAATTGTGGATGGTACTTCGTATGTAAATGTGCTGGGTGGTGCGCAGGAACGCTGGGGCGATTACTCGGGCAGCCAACGCAGGTACAATGTGCCGGGCGAGGTGTGGGTTTCGGGGTATATGGGTTATGCTTCGGGTGTAAACCGTGTGCACCGCGCGTATATAGCGCAATTATCAACCAACCCCGCGTTAAGTACGCCAACCCCTTTGACCACCGTTGAAAATTCAAATGCAACTGTCTTCCCGAACCCGTTTGAAAACACAATCAGTGTCGACTTTGAAATGCAAAAACGCGAATACCTCACATTTGAAATTACCGATATGACCGGTAAGCGCGTACACCTGCTTATGCGTGAATATGTGAAAGCGGGTAAGGACCGTTTTACATTCAGTATTGAAGACCTGTCACCGGGAATTTACATGTTTAACATTACCAGTAAGGACAGGGTAATATCAAGCACAAAAATTATTAAGAAGTAAATGGTATATCGTACTCTGTTCTTCGTTGTTCGTGGGGATTGAGCATGAATAAGAAACGTATAAATTTAAGGTGTGGCTTGAAGAATTAACCCCGAAAAAAGAACGTATAATAGCTGCCAATCCCTGAAACCAATAACGAAAAGCACACCATGTTTGTCACAAGGAACGGACAAATGCATAACACGTCTTTTGATCACAGAGAACGAAAAAAATGACAATTTCTTCCTCTATAGTATATTTTACTAATTCCCTCTCTGAATTCTTAGGTCAGGGTGAGGCGTATAGCTGCGCCCGCATTGCCGTTGAAAAAACAACCGGTATAACCTACAATGAAATTAAAACGGCCGGTGATGTTGAATTGACCACCGAACAGGTGAATGCACTTGATAAAATTATTCGCGAATTAAAAACGGGAAGGCCGTTGCAGTATATTTTGAATGAAGCCTGGTTTTGCGGCTTGTTGTTTTACGTAGATGACCGTGTACTCATTCCGCGACCCGAAACCGAAGAACTGGTCAACATCATTCTCAAACCATATGATTTTGAAAGACCGTTGCGTGTGTTGGACATAGGAACGGGCAGCGGTTGCATTCCCATTGCATTGGCGCACCATAAACCCTATTGGGAATTT
>DASPJQ010000720.1:0-2346 GCA_035628535.1 Flavobacteriales bacterium
AAAAGGAAGCATGTTGATTATTGTTCCTTCTTCATCGTACACAAGCGCCATTCAACCCCTGGCCGACTGGAAAGAACAGCGCGGTATTGAAACCGAAATTGTAACAACAAGCACAACCGGCACCAGCCAAAGCGCCATTGCTTCTTATATCAGTTCCTATTATAGCACACATCCAAACCTCATGTTTGTTTTGCTCGTTGGTGACCATGAGCAGTTGACCGCGTTCAATGCCGGATCAAGCGGATGGGAAACCAAATGGAGCGATTCAAAATACGGTATGATTACCGGCAGCGATTGGTATCCGGAAGTATTGGTTGGACGTCTTCCTGCAAAAACAACCACACAGTGTACCGACATGGTGAATAAAACACTGGAGTATGAAAAAACACCTTTAAGTGGTACCTGGTATACCAATTCAATTGGAATTGGTTCAGATGAGGGTGCTGGTATTGGCGATGAAGGCCAGGCAGATTGGGAACACATGCGTGCCATTCGTACCGAGCTCATGACATTTGGTTATACAACTGTTCATGAATTTTACGATGGAAGTCATGGCGGTGCCGATGCATCGGGCGATCCAAACAATACCATGGTGGCTTCGGCTGTAAATTCAGGCGCCAGCTTATTCATGTACTGTGGTCATGGTTCAGCCACTACCTGCGTAACCAGCAACTACAGTACAACCGACATTGCAGCCGCTACCAATTATGGCATGTATCCATTTGTAATTTCAGTTGCCTGTAACAATGGTACGTTCCCGGGCGGTGAGTGTTTGACCGAAGAATTCCTTCGCGCAAAAAATACCGGAGGCAATACCGGTGCCATTGGCGCTTGTGGATCTTCCATTCTTATGGCATGGGCCGAGCCAATGGAAACCGAAGATGAAATTTCAAAAATACTCACAGGAGTAGCTTCGGGTGGAAATTTAAAATATACACTTGGCGGTTTGTTCTACAACGGCCAGTATAGCATGCTTGAAGATTATCCGACAACTACCGGACGCGAGGTAATGGAAACCTGGATAATGTTTGGCGATCCAAGTGTAATGATGCGCAGCAAGGTTCCTTCAAGCCTTAGCGTGAGCCCGCCAAGTTGTTATACTGAAGGCGGAAACATAACTGTAACCGGAGGAATTACCGGTGCCGATGTTGCCGTAACGCAAAATGGAAATATAGTTGGTTCAGATGTGATTGCCGGTGGAACAGCTACCTTCCCTATTTCAGGAACGGTTGCAGGTTCTGTGACCTTAACGGTAAGCGGATACAACCAATTGCCATATACAACAACACTGCCTGCATGTACCGGATCAGGCGTGGCTGAAATTGCCGCTCCTGGCGTTAAAGTATATCCAAACCCGGCTACCGATGTAATATACATTGAAAATGGCGGAGGCTCAAATTATGTGATTACCGATGCGTTGGGCAAAGTTGTTTCAAGCGGTGTTTACAACAGCAGCATTAATGTTGCCGAGTTTAACCGTGGAATGTATTTTGTGAAAGTGAAAAACAACAATGACGTACAAACCGTACGGTTCATAAAGAAATAACGTTTTACGATTATATTAGTTGAGACAAGCCCTGATCCCGATAGCTATCGGGGTTGGGGCTTTTTATTATAATTATATGCTTGAATTTTGAATCAAATATAATGTCAAATTCCATAAAAATAAAAGCCCCGTTAATGCAGGGCCTTTACATTTAAATCTTATTCATTTTTCTCATGCCATACCTGAGGTAGGTTTATGCGGTTGGTGCAGATCGGGTCGGGTGATTCCTGAAACAAACAGCGATACAACACCAATAACAAGGTTGAGCAACGCAACGTTGTCGTTCATGTTCAGGGTTTGCCACAAAAAGGCGGCAGGCCCTGGAAAAAAATACAACACGCCCACAATGAGCAGCAGAAAACCCACAAAGGCTGCATAAGGACCAGGACGTCCCGCGGTAACCATGCCAATGCCCAGCACGCCCAATACAAGGTGTATGAGGGCATGATTGACATTGGTGGTCAGGTTTCCGAAAATGATGGGCCCTGAGGCGAACTCAACCAGGCTTTCAATTGTTAAAAACAGGGCAAGTAAATATCCATATACCAAACCCAGGCGTGAGGTGCGATTCATGTTTCAAATTTTCAGTCCATGAAAGGAACACAAGAAGCATGCCCGGCCATTGTGCCAGCGCACAGAAAAACGCAAATCCGTCAACCAACGCGCTTAGGCGTCTAATTTTTATGTCGTCCTGCAATTATATTCAGTTGTGACATTTGCAGATTTGAGAATTGACCTGTTGAAATTTTAATTTTTGCAGGATGTTAGGGACATAAAATATAAACCGGCAGGTCACAGAA
>DASPJQ010000721.1:0-4460 GCA_035628535.1 Flavobacteriales bacterium
CGACCCTCAGCTTGGAAGGCTGATGCTCTACCAACTGAGCTACTCCCGCTTGTATTAGTTTTTCAAGTGGGGACAGATGGATTCGAACCACCGAAGAAGTTAATCAGCAGATTTACAGTCTGCCCCATTTGGCCACTCTGGTATATCCCCATTTTTCAATGAACTTATTTTCCCTCCTTCACTTTCCCAACTGAGCCGAAGAAGGGACTCGAACCCCCGACCAGCTGATTACAAATCAGCTGCTCTACCAGCTGAGCTACTTCGGCTAATTCCAAGTAAGCCCGTAATGTTCTGATTATCAAGATAATCAATGGATTACGGTCATTAAAAGGACTGCAAATGTATTAAAAAGATGAATATACACGAATTTGGTGTTAAATTATTTTTAACCAAACCATCCGGAACCTCTTGTAATTATCACTAAAACACCCACCACCTCAATCCTAAAATTTATTAACAGCCCTATAAAAATTCGGTTTTTTGAGTTTTTAAAAAATTCATATGTTGCACAATCGTAACTTTGGCAGGTTTTTAACACAGTATTCATGGCTCAAACTGCCGAAAGAGTGTCGGATACCGATGCTTCTGACAATTTTGTTTTTCAACGAAGTCTGCTTGCTTACCAATATGCAGCCAACATGGTTCACGGTAAAACCCTGGAAGTTGGAAGTGGTGAAGGTTACGGTTTGCGGATTCTTTCCGAAAAATGCGAGAGCTATACCATGCTTGATAAATATGTTTTTGACCCCGATAAACTTAAAGGATATACAAACACACAGTTTATTCAAACCGAAGTGCCTCCATTTAAAGGCATACCAGACAATGCTTTTGACTGCGTGGTAAGCTTTCAGGTTATTGAGCATATAAAGAATGATGACCTTTTTGTGAAAGAAACTCAGCGTGTTTTAAAACCGGGCGGAATTTTTCTTTGCACAACACCCAATATAAAGATGTCATTGGCCCGTAATCCCTGGCACATTCGCGAATATACCGTGCAAAGCCTGTATGACCGGCTTATCAGGCATTTTTCATCGGTTGAAAAAAAAGGCGTATATGCCGGGCCCAGGGCCCTGGAGTATTACCGGAAAAACAAAGAATCGGTTAACCGCATTATGCGTTTTGATATTTTCAGAATGCAATGGTGGATGCCCCGCCAACTGTTGCAGGTACCCTATGATTATATGAACCGCAGGAACCGTAAAAAACTGCTTAAGAACAACACCAACCTGACAAGCCACTTAACAACGGCCGATTTTTACATTGAAGCCGCCAGCGAATCATGCCTGGACCTGCTTTATATTGCTAAAAAATAATGGAGATTCCTTCAAAAAAACTGAACGAGGCCGTTGATGCGCTTTCACAATTGCCCGGTGTAGGAAAACGTACCGCACTGCGTTATGTGTTTTATCTTTTACGACTTGGCAATGAGAATATTACGGATCTTTCAACAAAAATCAGTGGATTGAAGGAATTGCAAAAATGCACCCGGTGTTTCAACCTTTGCGAAGGTGAGTTTTGCGACATATGTTTGAACACCCGGAGGAACCAGAAAATAATATGCGTGGTTGAAAATGTGCGTGATTTATACGCTATTGAAAATACATTACAATTTCAAGGTGTTTACCACGTTTTGGAGGGACTCATTTCTCCAATGGAAGGGTTAGGCCCATTTGATATTAATGTACAGCCCTTGCTTGAACGCGTTGACAGGGAGTTAACCACGGAAGTGATCCTGGCCTTGAGTTCAACGGTTGAGGCCGAAACCACCAACTTTTTTATTTTTAAAAAGTTGAAGGAAAAAAACGTATCCATTACCAACCTGGCGCGTGGTATTTCTTTTGGCGATGATCTTGAATATGCTGATGAAATTTCATTGGGACGGTCGCTTATGAACCGTACTCCCTATAATGCGGAGGTGCGTTAGGTGAAATTATCGGTTATCATAGTAAATTACAATGTTGAATATTTCCTGGAGCAATGCCTCCACTCGGTTTGCAACGCTTTAAAAAATACGCCTGCCGAAATAATTGTGGTTGACAACAACTCCTTTGATGCCTCGTGCGAAATGGTTAAAACCAAATTTCCGCACGTCATTCTAATTGAAAACAAAATAAATACCGGTTTCTCAAAAGCCAATAACCAGGCCATGCGTATTGCAAAAGGCCAATATGTTTTGTTGCTCAACCCCGATACCATTGTAGAGGAAACCACCTTTGAAAAAACCCTTGACTTTATGAATACGCATCCCGATGCAGGAGGTTTGGGCGTTTTTATGATTGACGGCAAAGGGAATTTTTTACCCGAATCCAAGCGCGGTTTGCCCACTCCATGGGTTGCCTTTTATAAAATTTTCGGGTTAAGCAGGCTGTTTCCGCGCTCCAAAAAATTCAACCGGTATTACCTTGGCCATTTATCCAAAAATGAGACCAATGAAATTGAAATTTTATCGGGGGCGTTTATGCTCATGCGCAAACAAACGTTGGATAAAGTTGGGTTGCTGGATGAACAATTTTTCATGTATGGTGAAGACATTGATTTAAGTTACCGCATTATCAAAGGCGGTTATAAAAATTACTACTTTCCGCATACAAAAATCATCCATTACAAGGGAGAGAGCACTAAGAAATCGAGTGTCAATTATGTATTTGTATTTTACCAGGCCATGATTATTTTTGCCCGTAAACATTTTTCGCAAAAAAACGCCAAAATTTTTACGTTCCTTATTAAATCGGCCATTTATTTCAGGGCCGGCCTGGCTCTTTTTACAAGGGGAATAAGGCAAATTTGGATACCGGCCATGGATGCTGCCGCTATTTTTGGGGGGCTTAAACTTATAGAACATTTTTATTTTGTTTATACCGGTATTTCATGGCCATTGCACATTACCAACCTTTTTTTTCCTGCCTACATTCTTATATGGTTGGGTTTCACGTGGCTATTCGGAGGGTATGATAAACCGTTTAAACCGTTGCGCATGCTTAAGGGACTGGCCGTTGGAAGCGTGTTATTGTTGGTTATTTATGCGCTTTTACCCAAAGAATGGCAGTTCTCCCGTTCGCTTATACTGGCCGGTGCAGTTTGGGCGTTAATAAGCATGCTGTTGATGCGTTTGATGCTTAATTTATTTAAGGTTAGCGGATACCAGTTCGGCAAACGGTTTAAAAAGCGTTTTATCATTGTAGGGAATGAAACCGAATGCCAGCGCGTGGAAAATATTTTATCGCAAACCAACATTAAAACCGAATCGGTAAAGCGCATTTTCCCCTCTGAAACCGAACTGCCTGATGGTTTTGAAGGAAATTTAAGCCAATTGAACGAGGTTATACATTTTTATAAAATTGACGAAATTATTTTTTGCGCCCAAGACAATTCAGCACAGAGTATTATGCGCCATATGTCGGAAATAACGCAGCGTAACCTGGATTTTAAAATTGCACAACCTGACAGTTTATTTTTGATTGGCAGCAACTCGGTAAACACAAGCGGTGAATTGTACATGCTTGAAATTAACTCCATTGACTCAAAGCAAAACAGGCGTTTTAAACGTGTAAATGACCTGTTACTTGCTGTTCTATTATTGGTGTTTTCGCCAATCATGGTTCTTTTCCAGGAACGAAAAAAAGGTTATTTCAAAAACATTTTTCTTTGCCTGATTGGTAAAAAAACAATTGTCGGGTATTATCCAATTTCGTCAAACAAACAATTGCCCAAAATAAAACCTGGTATTTTAAATCCATTTAGCGACAATGCTGTACAACACAGTGAAAGTACCCGGGAAAAACTAAATCTCATCTATGCACGCGATTTTTCAGTGTTTACCGATTTGAGAATAATTTCAAAAAACCTCGCCAAATTGGGACGTTAACAACTGTTGTTCAGATTATTAACAATTAAAAAAAAGTAAAATTTGCAGCATCTGCATTGAATTATTTTTCGTATTTTGGCAACCTTGTAATTCAGTGTATTAGATAAAAATGAGTCAAAGCGAGATATTACTACCAAAAATGGGCGAAAGTGTTGCTGAAGCAACCATCATTAAGTGGTTAAAAAACGAGGGTGATTTTGTGAAGGCGGATGAGGCCATTGTTGAAATTGCGACCGATAAAGTAGATTCCGAAGTCCCCTCCACTGCCGAGGGTGTTTTAATAAAGCGTTTATGTAATGAAGGCGATGTTGTACAGGTTGGCAAACCCATTGCCTTAATTGGGGCTGAGGGTTCAAAACCTGCCACCAACACTGCCCCCGTTAAAGAAAGTTCAGTTGTTTCAAATGAAAAGCCGGCTTTAACGGCTCCGTTAAAAATAGCTTCTTCCAATGGTAAAACACAAAACAGCAGTTCAAAATTTTATTCGCCTCTTGTAAAAAACATTGCCAAAACCGAAGGGTTAAGCGTTGCTGAACTTGATACCATTGCAGGAACCGGTTTACAGGGGCGTGTGACCAAAAAAGATATTTTGAAT
>DASPJQ010000722.1:0-3791 GCA_035628535.1 Flavobacteriales bacterium
AACATGGTGGTTGTCGAGCACCGTTATTTCGGAAGTTCCATTCCTGAAAAACCCGATTGGAAATATTGTACCACCGAACAAAGCGCGAATGATTGTCATGTGATACGCGAATTTGTTGCCAAATTTTTTAAAGGCAAATGGCTACTATATGGCACTGGTAAAGGCGGTCAAATGGCGCTTGCTTACAAAATGAAATTTCCCGATGACACAGATGCATCGGTGATTATGGGTGCTGCGGTGCGAAACTCAGACGGGGATACCAGGCTTGATGAATTTTTTACGGCTAAGTCAGCCACCAAATGCGGACAATATATTGAGAAATATCAAAAAGAAATGCTTGACCGGAAACAAACCATGATGCCGGTTTTTTCAGAGTTCATTGCTCAAAAAAAACTGTCGTTTGAAAAATCAGGGCTTGATCCCGAAACGCTTTATGACTATTGCGTATTGTATTACCCGCTTTGTTTCTGGCAGGGTGGATTCAGTTGCATTGATATACCCATTCCTGATTCGCCTGAACACAGCATGGTAAGGGAACTGGTTAAGGTCATTAACCCGCGGTTTTTTTCTAATGACGTTATTGACCGGTTACGCGCTTCGCAGTACATGGCTTATGCCGAATTAGGCGCTTATGAGCCGAACACAACACCGTTTAAAGGAAAACTTAAAAAGAAAGATTACTCAAACAAGTTGTTTTTGCCCCAGGGCACCAAGCCTAAATACAATGGTAAATTTTACGAACAATTGAATGCATTTTTGAAAAAGTCCAAAGCAAAAAACATGTTGTTTATTTATGGTGAAAATGATCCCTGGGCATCCATGCAAGCTGAAATCAATGCTGAAAATAATAATAAAAAATTAATTATTGCCAATGGCAGCAACAAGTCACGCCTCTCGGAATTAAAACCCGAACAAATTGAGGAGCTGGCCAAATTCGTTGGCGATTGTTTGGGCGTGAACCTGAAAAGCAAATAGGTTAACGCACAATCAGCTTAAAACCGCGGCCGTGTACATTTACAATTTCAATTCCGGGGTCACCCGAAAGGTACTTACGCAGTTTGGCAATATACACGTCCATGCTCCGGCCGTTAAAGTAGCTGTCATCGCCCCAAACGGTTGTTAATGCAAAGTTACGTTCCACCATTTCATTAAGGTTTCCGCTTAGTAATTTTAACAGTTCATTTTCCTTGGTGGTCAATTTCTGGGTTTGACCGTCAACAATAAGTTCCTGCCGCAAATGGTTAAATGTGTATTTGCCCAGTTTAATTTCAGGTGTTTCGCTCAGGTCGGTTTTACCTTTAATGCGTTTTAAAATCGCATTCATGCGCGCAAGCAATTCGTCCATGCTGAACGGCTTGGTCATGTAGTCATCGGCCCCCAGCCTGAAGCCTTCCAGCGTATCTTCCTTCATTGATTTTGCTGTAAGGAAAAGGATTGGAATTTGCTGGTTGACTTTGCGTATTTCCTTAGCAAGCGTAAAACCGTCTTTAACCGGCATCATAACGTCAAGCACCAAAAAGTCATAACTGTTTTTAAAAAACATTTCAAAACCTTTTTGTCCGTTGTTGGCCAGGGTGGCCTGGTGACCTTTAGCATTCAGGTACTCGGTAAGGAGTGTGCCCAGGTTGGGATCGTCCTCCACCACCAGGATTTTAATTTTGTTTTCCATAGATTGGTAATATTAAGGTAAATGTACTTCCGCGTCCCGGTTGACTTTCAACCGCTATTTGCCCGTTGTGTTTTTCCATAATGGCTTTTACATAACTTAAACCAAGGCCAAAGCCTTTTACATCATGCAGGTTTCCCGATGGAATACGGTACAATTTGTCAAATATTTTTTTAAGATTGTCACGGCTTATGCCAATGCCGTTATCCGAAACGGCAATGCAAAGCGTGTTGTCCTTGTTGTAAGTAGATACTTTTATGCGTGGTGTTTCGGCCGTGTATTTGTTGGCATTGTCAAGCAAATTCAAGATAACATTAGTGATGTGCACCTTGTCACCCTCAAATAAATCGCTTACTGCTTTCGGTTCAAATTCAATGCTGCCGCCCCTGCGCTGCACCTGTATTTCAAACGCCTGTATAAGATCTTTGATAATTGAATTGATGTACAGCGCCTGCGGCTTTAGTTTTAATTCTCCGCGCTCAATTACGGCATTGGTCAATACATTTTCAACCAGCGTACCCAGCCGTTTGTTTTCATCGTTAATCATGTTGATGTAATTGCTGCGCTGCTTTTCGGTGGCCGAAACATCTTTATCCGACAACATTTCGCATGCCAGTGAAATGGTTGAAATGGGTGTTTTCAACTCGTGCGTCATGTTATTGATAAAGTCGTTCTTGATTTCAGACAATTTCTTTTGTTGCACAATGGTTGAAATGGTAAAATAAAATGCGCCAATAATGGTGAGTATAAACAGGGCCGAAAAAGTGAGCAAAACCCACATGCTTCCTATAAGATAACGTTTTTCATGTGGAAAGTAAACGCTCAGTAACATCGGGGCGCTGAAATAGTCGCCAGGAAAAAGTGGTACCGTGTTTCCTTCACGTTCAAAATCGGGCATATATTGTTTCGTGTTTTTACTCTTGAACATGAGTGGGTTTTTATACCCGTCAACCACTACAAATTCGTATTGTGCGGTAATGCCGCTTTCATGCAGGTATTTTTTCAGGATGGAATCAAGCTGGTATGATGAAATACGCTGTTCAAGCGGCTTGTGGGTATGCATCATCATCATTTGTTTCAGGATATCGTCAATGATCCGGGTACGGTTATCCATAAGCTGTTTGCCCAGATTTTGAAAATCTTCGGCAATAAGCGGCATGGAATCATTGAGGTTAAAATCAAAATTAAATTGGGGAATATTAAGGTTAAGGCTGCCACCTGAGCTAGCCGCAATTCCTTTTTCATACGTACGCATGTTGTTTGCCGTATCAAGACCTTCCTTTTCATATTCGCTTACCCTGATTGGCCTTCCGTTTTTTTTAAGAACGGTGTCGCGTATGGTTGTTTTTTCATTTACGTTGGAGTTCGGATTTATTTGTTTCTGTAAACTTTTCCAAAGCGCTTTTGTTTTATCATTGAGTTTAATGCTGTTCACGGTTTCAAACTCTTCAACTGCGTGTATGGTATTGTTCAACGCATCAGCCAGGTCCTTCTTGAATTGTTCCTGCCTCACGGTAAGTGCCGTGTTAATCCAATATACCTGCATGACAATTAATCCCAGTAACGCAACGGTTATGGTCACAATTATTATGGGTATGCGGTTACGCTTTAACATGCACTTGATCTTGGCTTTTTTCTGCCATCCTTAAAGCGTAAGGGCCAAGGTTTTGTTTGACTTTTACAGTGTGTTTTAACATATCAATCAAATGTAACACAAGGCCTTATAAAGCCTTGAGGGTTAACGTTTTTTAACACTCATTAACCTGTGTTTAACAAGGCTTTAAACCAGCATTTTCTTATTTTGTTTTCATAAAAAAAGTTAAGCCATGAAGCAATTTTTTACTCCTGTCAAATTAGCCGCTGTAACGGGTGTTCTTGCAGCAACTGTATTGGTATCAACCCTTGCGTTTTCGCAAAGCGATGATAAAGACAAAACCAAACGTAAAATTGAAAAACGCATTGAGGTAACAGAACAAAACGGTGAAAAAAAAGTGACTGTTACAACCATTGAAAACGGGAACAAAAAAGTGGAAACCTATACCGGTGAAAAAGCCGAAGAATATCTGAACAGCCAGGACATGGGCGGAAAAGGCGGCATGCACATGAGCTTTAATTTTGATTTCGA
>DASPJQ010000723.1:0-3042 GCA_035628535.1 Flavobacteriales bacterium
GTACGCGCAAGCTGGAAGACATGGGAGGCATTGCCAAAGTGGCGCCAAAGCTCGCCATCCTGTTTATGATTGTTATGCTTGGCGCTGTTGGCGTACCCCTTACCAACGGCTTTGTTGGTGAGTTTTTATTGATCAAAGGTGTATTTGATTACAACTGGGCTCTGGCTGTATTTGCAGGAATGACCATTATTTTTGGCGCTGTGTATATGCTGCGCAGCTACCAGTTGACCATGTTCGGTCCGCAGGTGGGCCTTACCCAAAAATTTACCGATGTAAACAATTCAGAAATGCTGGTGCTGGGCATTGTGGCCGCATTGGTTATTTTACTCGGGTTTTACCCGCAACCTGTTTTTGATTTAACAGGAGCGAGCGTAAACAAATTAATTGAAATTATAAACCAACCAACCGTTTCTATATAAGATGATTCCTTTAGCTGCATTATTTGTAACCGGATTAATAGCTTTGTTTGCCGCTTTTGCCAAAAAATCGCAATTGGTAATAGGTATTGTTGTAGCCGGAATTCTTACCACCATAGCGCTCCTCGTTCGTGAATGGCAGGACCCGTATTTAAACCTGAGATACCAGGGTATTATTATGGACAAGTACGCCATTGCATTTTCAATCATAACCCTTTCGGTTACATTGCTGGTTTGCCTGGTAGCGTATGACCGTTATAAAAACCGTTTGGACCACATTGGCGATTATTATTCATTGCTGGTATTTTCGGCCTGCGGTGCGCTTTGCCTGTTTTCATTTACCGATTTGTTCATGCTGTTTTTAGGCATTGAAATCCTTTCTATTCCACTTTATGTGTTGGCCGGAAGCAAAAAGAACGATTTGCGTTCCAACGAAGCCGCTTTAAAATATTTTTTAATGGGCGCCTTTGCAACAGGAATACTGTTATTCGGTATGGCGCTAATTTACGGAAGCACCGCCAGCTTTAATGTGAACACCATCTCCATGATTGCTTCAACACAGGAGAGCATGCCTGTCATGTTTTATGTAGGCGTTATCATGATGTTGTGCGCATTTTGTTTTAAAGTGGGTGCAGCCCCCTTCCATTTCTGGAGCCCTGATGTGTATACCGGAAGTCCAACCATCATTACAGTCTTTATGGCAACCGTGGTTAAAATAGCCGCTTTTGGCGCTTTCATGAAAGTGTTTTATTCGTGTTTTGGAATGGCCACACAATACTGGGTACCAACGCTGGCTGTTATAGCTGGTATTACCATGACCATTGCCAATATAACGGCTGTTTTCCAGGACAATTTCAAGCGCATGCTTGCGTACTCAAGTGTAGCGCACGTAGGTTATATTTTAATGGCCCTCATCGCATCAAATGTTGGCCTTTCGGTTTTCAACCTGATGTTTTACCTTATTTCATATTCATTGGCCACGCTCTTAATCTTCACCATTTACATGCGCGTAAAAGACCACGCGGCACATGAAGGCGTGCACGCGTTTAACGGACTTGGAAAATCGCAGCCATGGATGGCCTTTGCCGTTATTTTAGGAATTATTTCACTTGCAGGTATTCCACCTACAGCGGGATTTTTTGGTAAATACTTCCTGTTTGCAAATGTCTTCAATGATTACCCCTGGCTTGTTGTAGTGGCTATCCTGAACTCAACCATAAGCATTTATTACTATTTCAAAGTAGTTATAGCCATGTATTTTACCGAACCCGATGGCAGCACCACCCCGGTAACCAACCTGCCCTTGATTAACAGTGTAGTTGTAATTATTTGTTCATTGGGTGTTATTTCGCTGGGTGTATTGAGTGGGTTCTTAGGGGGATTGGTTTACTGAGGCAGGTTTTCAACCACCTGCGTTTTACTGCTTATTTTACGTATTTATTGACGTATATTTGGCTATTGCCCATTTAAAGGCAGGTTAAATGCTGCATATCCGGTGGTGGATTTTATGGATTGGTATGCTTGCGCAACAGCTTTCACCCGCGCAGCAAAAATCATACATCGATTCATTAAATTCCGTTGTTAGAAACGCGAGTCATGATAGCACCAGGGTCAAGGCCCTTCACAAACTTTTTCTTGAATACGAATACACTGATAGTATACGGGCCATTAAAAGTCTTGAACAGGCGCTTATACTTGCCAGCAAAATAAATTATAAAAGCGGTTTGGTACGCATACTCACCTGTTATGGTTATTTTGCCGAAGACTATGAGAATTACAGCCTGGCCGTTCATTATCACAAACAAGCCCTTGAGATTACAAAAAACAATATTTACGAGGTAAATTCAACTCATCCTTACGAAAATCTTGGATTGAATTACGAACAAATGGGGAATTATGCCGAAGCCCTGAAATATTATTTTAGGGCCTTGCGTTTGCGCGAACGGCTTCAGGATATGCGCGGAATTGCCGAAGGTCATGACAACATTGGTACCATTTATTCAGATTTAGGTAAGTTCGAGCTTTCCCTTAAACATTATAATCTCAGCCTTGAATATCACAAGAAAATCAATTATACCAAAGGCGTTGCCCTTGCTTACAATAACATTGGCATTCTATACAAACGTATGGGGCAACTTGACAAAGCCCTGGAATGCCAGTTAAAAGGCCTGGAAATGAAAAAGGCCATTCAGGATGAATCCGGTATTTCATTGAGTTATACAAACCTTGGCAATATCTATATTCAGCAGGGAAAATGCAAAAAAGCATTGGAAATGCATTTAGCCTCGCTTGAAATAAGGCTGCGCAAAAAAGACCTGTTGGGTATTGCCGGCTGTTATTGCAACCTGGGCACTACGTATACCTGTTTGCGAAATTATAAGCAAGCGCGAAACAATTTGGCAGAAGCCAAAAACATGGGATTGCAAATGAGACACAAGGAGCTCCTGCACGAAACGTATTTGTCCTTGTCACGACTTGACAGTTTAACCGGAAATTATAAGGATTCTTATCAAAATTATCTTACTGGAATAGCTTATGGCGACAGCCTCAGCAATGAAGTCATACTTAAAAAATCAACCGAGAGCCAATTGAGTTACGAGTATGAAAAAAAGGAAGCTGTGGCCAA
>DASPJQ010000724.1:0-1762 GCA_035628535.1 Flavobacteriales bacterium
TTTACAGCCTTGCTTTTTTTCTCCTTACCGGGAGCATCATTCGCAAAAATCGCCAGCTAACCGGTGTGTTATTCCTTATTATATTTCTTTACGGCAGTATTTTCTGGGGACTTCTTCCATTGGTGCCGGGTGTTTCGTGGGAATCGCATGTATATGGTGCATTAACCGGTGTTGTATTGGGCATTGTTTACCGCAAAACCATGCCTGACCAGGTACTGGTGGTACCGCCCATTGTAGATGACCCTGCCGATGATGATCCCAATGCATGGTGGAAAACCGGTGTAATTGAAGAGCGCAAGGAACCAACTATTCAGTATCATTACACCCCAAAAGAAGATACGGATGACAAACGACAAAAATGATCACGTATTTGTAGGGAACGTTTTTCGCCCCAGGAAGTCGGTGGGGCTGGCCTGCGGCTTTTTACTGACTGCCATTCACGAATCCGGCCTGGCTGCACTCACCCATACGCCCAGTCCCATGAATTTTTTGAGTGACATATTAAAACGGCCTGAAAATGAGAAACCTTACCTGCTCATACCGGTAGGGTATGCACCCAATCCGGCATACGTGCCTGATATAAGGCGAAAAACATTGGCCGAAATCGCTGTATTTATTTGACGGCAACCAGCTTAAAAAAAAATTTTGCATAGTATTTTGAATTGTCTTTTATTTGCACCCTGAATAAAAAAACAAACACATTTAAGAAAGGAGCATTATTATGTCTGATATCAAATCTAAAGTAATTGCGATCATTGTTGACAAATTGGGTGTTGACGAGAAAGAAGTTACCGAAGGCGCAAGCTTTACAAATGACTTGGGGGCCGACTCCCTTGATACTGTTGAGCTTATCATGGAATTTGAAAAGGAGTTTAATATTGCTATTCCTGACGATCAGGCCGAAAAAATTGCAACCGTAGGCGATGCGATTTCTTATATTCAAAGCAACGTTAAGTAATTCACAAGTCTTATCTTATTAGTATGCAACTAAAACGGGTAGTTGTAACCGGTTTGGGTGCGCTTACACCGCTTGGGAACGATCTCAATGCGTATTGGAACGCGCTCTTGAACGGAGTGAGTGGGGCCGCACCCATTACCCTCTTTGATGCCTCAAAGTTTAAAACCCGTTTTGCCTGTGAGGTAAAAGGATTCAATCCAGAGACCATCTTAGACCGTAAAGAAGCACGTAAACTGGACCGCTTTGCACAGTTTGCCATGCATACCACGCACGAAGCCATTACCGACTCAGGCCTTATTTCCGATTCACTCAATCATGACCGTGTAGGCGTAATTTGGGGCTCGGGAATTGGCGGTTTAGGCACTTTCCAGGAAGAATGCAAAACATTTTATGCCGGTGATGGAACACCCCGTTTCAATCCTTTCTTTATCCCAAAAATGATTTCTGATATAGCTTCGGGGCATATCTCCATCAAACACGGGTTCCGCGGGCCAAATTTCACTACTGTTTCTGCATGCGCTTCATCAACCAATGCGTTAATTGATGCCTTTAATTATATTCGTTTAGGCAAGGCTGATGCCATTATAACGGGCGGTTCTGAAGCCACGGTATATGAAACCGGTGTAGGCGGGTTCAACGCCCTGCAGGCCCTGTCAACACGCAATGATTCGCCTGAAACCGCATCGCGCCCGTTTGACAAAGAACGCGATGGATTTGTGTTAGGCGAAGGTTCTGGTGCGTTAGTGCTAGAGGAGTTAGAGCATGCACTTAAACGCGGTGCAAAAATTTATGCCGAAGTGGTTG